>NZ_DJCE01000006.1:0-246628 GCF_002430365.1 Leclercia sp. UBA5958
ACCACGCGCTTTTTCTTCTGGCGCGTTATCGATCTGATCGAATGCGCGAGCAGCACCGCCGTAGGTTTTAGCCAGTACGGTAGTGATTGCAGCGGTCAGCGTTGTTTTACCATGGTCAACGTGGCCGATAGTACCGACGTTAACGTGCGGTTTTGTACGTTCAAACTTTTCTTTAGACATCGATTGTCCCTCTAAGACACGGATAAATCGGTGATATCACCACATCAACCAGGCGAAATGCCTGAACTGTTGAATACATTGATATTGAAACAGAGAGAAACGGGAGGGAGAAGTGAAGTGGTGCTGATACCCAGAGTCGAACTGGGGACCTCACCCTTACCAAGGGTGCGCTCTACCAACTGAGCCATATCAGCACGTATTGGAGCGGGCAGCGGGAATCGAACCCGCATCATCAGCTTGGAAGGCTGAGGTAATAGCCATTATACGATGCCCGCATCCTGAAACTCGGCTACCCAGTTCTTTCTGTAACAAAAAAAGAGATTTCTCTCTTTTTCTATTCGAGCTGATTTATTTTTTAAACCAGCTCCGGCGGCGTTAACGCTGCCAGAAAGTGGTGGTGGGGGAAGGATTCGAACCTTCGAAGTCTGTGACGGCAGATTTACAGTCTGCTCCCTTTGGCCGCTCGGGAACCCCACCGGACTTGATGGTGCCGACTACCGGAATCGAACTGGTGACCTACTGATTACAAGTCAGTTGCTCTACCTACTGAGCTAAGTCGGCATCAAGTAGCGCGCATTTTAGGGAGACCTGCGCAGTCATGCAACTAAAAAATCACTTAAAACATTCTTTCGCTCACATTTTGCGCGAAGAATGCGGTGAACGCTGCAATTTCATCCATATCGGGTCAATTATTCAGCAGAAATATCCGCTCCATAGCGTTTTTTTCTTACCGTGATGCTCCCCGCGTAACGCATGTCTCGCCTATATTTTTTCTTATTATTCCTCCCATCTGGTGTTAACCTCCTGCCCATTGTCCAAAATTAACTACTACGTGAAGCGCTATCACAGGCTCACAGAAGCATGCTTATGAGCAAAAAAGAGCAAACGCTAATGACGCCCTATCTCCAGTTTAATCGCAGCCAGTGGGCTGCTTTGCGCGACTCCGTCCCTATGACCTTAACCGAGGGGGAGATAGCGCGGTTAAAGGGGATAAACGAAGATCTCTCTCTGGAAGAAGTGGCCGAGATTTACTTACCTCTGTCGCGCTTGCTTAACTTCTATATCAGCTCCAATTTGCGCCGACAGGCCGTACTGGAGCAGTTCCTTGGCACCAACGGTCAACGTATTCCTTATATCATCAGCATCGCCGGCAGCGTGGCGGTGGGCAAAAGTACCACGGCTCGCGTGTTACAAGCCCTGCTGAGCCGCTGGCCAGAACACCGCAGCGTAGAATTGATCACCACCGACGGTTTTCTCCACCCGAACGAGGTATTAAAAGAGCGCGGTCTGATGAAGAAAAAAGGCTTCCCGCTCTCCTATGATATGCACCGTCTGGTGAAATTTGTCTCGGATCTCAAGTCCGGCGTGCCAAACGTCACCGCCCCGGTCTATTCGCATCTCATTTATGATCGCATCCCGGATGGTGACAAAACGGTCGTTCAGCCGGACATTCTGATTCTGGAAGGGCTAAACGTCTTGCAGAGCGGTATGGATTATCCGCACGATCCGCATCACGTCTTCGTGTCTGATTTCGTTGATTTCTCGATTTATGTCGATGCCCCGGAAGATTTACTGCAAAGCTGGTATATCAATCGCTTCCTGAAGTTCCGTGAAGGGGCGTTCACCGATCCGGACTCTTACTTCCACAACTATGCCCAGCTTTCTGAAGAAGAAGCGGTGAACGTGGCGACCGCCCTGTGGAACGAGATTAACTACGTTAACCTGAAAGAGAACATCCTCCCTACCCGCGAACGCGCCAGCCTGATCCTCACCAAAAGTGAAAATCATGCGGTGGACCAGGTTCGCCTGCGCAAATAGCAGCCTGACAGGCACAAAAAAACCGGCGATGATCGCCGGTTTTTTGTTTTTCGCTTATGGCTGCGGTTTCTCGCCGTTTTCATCCTGATCGACTGCGAAGCAGGCTACCAGCTGTCCATCATAGTCCTTCAACTGCGGCTGCAACTGCGTGCAGGGTCCGAAGCGACGACGACAGCGGGCGTTGAACGCACAGCCCGGCGGTGGATTCAGCGGGCTCGGCAGCTCGCCGGTCAGCTTGATACGCTCGCGACGATCGTCCGGATTAAGGCGAGGTGTTGCTGACAGCAGCGCCTGAGTATAAGGGTGACGCGGATTGTTAAAGATCTGGTCTTTGCTCCCCTTCTCTACGCAGCGCCCCAGATACATCACCATCACTTCGTCAGCAATATGCTCCACCACGGAGAGGTCGTGCGAAATGAACACATAAGAGAGCCCCAGTTCCTGCTGCAGATCCATCATCAGGTTTAACACCTGAGCGCGCACAGAAACGTCGAGCGCGGAAACCGGTTCATCGGCAATCACCACGTCCGGGTCAAGCATCAGACCGCGGGCAATGGCGATACGCTGACGCTGGCCGCCAGAGAACATATGCGGGTAGCGATCATAATGCTCGGTTTTCAGGCCCACTTTCGCCATCATCGCCAGCGCTTTTTCCCGGCGCTGCTCTTTACTCAGTGAAGCGTTAATCAGCAGCGGCTCTTCCAGAATCTGTCCCACTTTTTTACGCGGGTTCAGGGAACCGTAGGGGTTCTGGAACACAATCTGGATTTTCTGGCGACGCAGCTTCTGCGCCTGCGGATCGTGCTTAAGCAGATCCTGGCCCTGATAGTACAGTTCGCCGCCGGTTGGTGTTTCGATCATTGTCAGCAGACGACCCAGTGTAGATTTTCCACAACCAGATTCACCCACTACCGCCAGCGTTTTGCCGCGCTCGAGGTTGAACGACACGCCGTCCAGGGCTTTCACCAGGCGCTCGGGAGCAAACAGTCCCTTCTTCACCGGGTAATGTTTTTTTAGATCGATGGCCTGCAACAGCGGTTGTTGCGTGGCGGCCTGTTGCGTACTCATAGTGTTGGCCTCCCGGCATCATCGAGTGGGTAGTGGCATTTGGACTGACGACCGTCAGCCAGCAGGTTCAGCGCGGGTTCATCGACGCGACACTTATCCGTTGCATACGGACAGCGCGGGTTGAGCAGACAGCCCTGCGGACGGTCATATTTACCCGGTACCACGCCCGGCAGCGAGGCCAGGCGCGCTTTATCCTGCGCAAATTCCGGCAGAGCACGCAGCAGAGCCTGAGTGTACGGGTGACGCGGCGCGCGGAAGATGTCATGCGAACTTCCGGTCTCTACCACCTGGCCTGCATACATTACGATGATTTTGTGCGCCGCTTCGGCCACCAGCGCCAGGTCGTGCGTAATCAGCACCAGCGCCATGTTCTCTTTCTGCTGTAAATCCAGCAGCAGCTCGATGATTTGCGCCTGAATGGTGACATCCAGCGCGGTCGTCGGCTCATCCGCAATTAATAGCTTAGGCCGACAGGCGATCGCCATGGCAATCATCACACGCTGGCTCATCCCGCCGGACAGCTGATGCGGGTAAACATCCAGTCGCGATGCCGGATCCGGTATACCTACCTGGTTAAGCAGGTCGATCGCGCGCTGGCGACGGGTTTTCTTATTCCCGCCCTGGTGCACCTTGATGGCTTCCATAATCTGGAAACCAACGGTGTAACACGGGTTCAGGCTGGTCATCGGATCCTGGAAGATCATCGCCACTTCAGCGCCCACCAGCTGGCGGCGCTGTTTTTCGGAGATACGCTTCAGATCCTGACCGTTAAACTCCAGGTTTTCAGCCATGACGCGGCCGGGATAGTCAATCAGCCCCATAATCGCCAGTGAACTTACTGACTTACCGGAGCCCGATTCCCCTACGATACCGACCACTTCGCCCTGATTTACGCTATAGCTGATGCGGTCCACGGCGCGAAACGGTGTGCCTTCGTCGCCGAAGTGCACCGATAATTCATTTACATTTAATAACGCCATCTCGTGCCTCTTACTGCTTCAGTTTGGGATCAAGTGCATCACGCAGACCATCACCCATCAGGTTAAATGCCAGCACCGTGAGCAGAATCGCCAGACCCGGGAAGGTGACGACCCACCAGGCGCTTTGCGCGAACTGCAACACATCGGAGAGCATGGTGCCCCACTCCGGTGTTGGCGGTTGCGCACCCATGCCAAGGAAGCCAAGAGCGGCCATATCGAGAATGGCGTTAGAGAAACCAAGCGACGCCTGAACAATCAACGGCGCAAGGCAGTTCGGGAAGATATTAACGAACATCTGACGCATCGCACCGGCACCCGCTACGCGGGAAGCGGTGACGTAATCGCGGTTCACTTCTACCAGCACAGCCGCACGCGTGAGACGTACATAGTGAGGCAGTGCCACAAAGGTTAGCGCCAGCGCGGCGTTGCCGATCGACGGGCCGAAGATGGCCACCAATACCAGCGCCAGCAGCAGACTTGGCAGCGCCAGCATAATATCGACGATACGCATAATGATGTTATCAACGATACCGCCGAAGTATCCAGCCACCAGGCCGAGTACCACGCCCATAACCAGCGACAGCACCACCACCAGACAGCCCACCAGCAGCGACAGACGTGCGCCGTACATCAGGCGCGACAGGACATCACGGCCCACATCATCGGTACCTAACAGATGGGCAAAGGTTCCCCCCTCCTGCCATACCGGTGGTGCCAGTAGCGAATCACGGAACTGATCCGCCGGGTTATAAGGCGCGAGTACGTTCGCAAAGACCGCAATCAGGATCATAACGGTGACATACACCAGCCCTACCACCGCCCCTTTGTTGCGTTTGAAGTAGTGCCAGAACTCCTGCAGCGGCGTCATGGGAACCGGTGCTGCGACCACTTTATTTTCAGTAACTTGTGACATGATGGCCCCTTACTTCTTATGCCGAATACGCGGGTTCACCACGCCGTAAAGCAGATCGACCAGCAGGTTGACGAGGATAATCATCGTCGCCACCAGTAGTACGCCGCCCTGCACCACTGGATAATCGCGGCGTTGCAGCGCGTCGATCAGCCAGCGTCCCAGGCCCGGCCAGGAGAAGATGGTTTCGGTCAAAATCGCCCCCGCCAGCAGCGTTCCCACCTGCAGACCGATAACGGTTACCACCGGCAGCATGGCGTTACGCAGTGCGTGCACGATGATAACGCGCATGCGGGTCAGACCTTTGGCGCGCGCGGTACGGATGTAATCCTCACCCAGCACCTCTAGCATTGAAGAACGGGTCATACGCACGATAACGGCCAGGGGAATGGTGCCCAGCACCATCGCAGGCAGAATCATGTGCGCTACCGCATCAATAAAGTTGCCCTCTTCCCCCCAGATTGCCGTATCAATCAGCATGAATCCGGTGAGAGGGTTGGTGTCATCAAGGAACACCATATCGCTAACTCGCCCGGATACCGGCGTCAGGTTCCATTGCACCGATACCAGCATAATCAGCATCATGCCCCACCAGAAGATAGGCATGGAGTAGCCGGTCAGCGCCAGGCCAACCGCGGTGTGATCGAAGATTGAACCGCGCTTAACGGCAGCCAGCACGCCAACAGGGATGCCTACTGCGGTCGCGAAAATCATGGCGCAGACGCCGAGTTCCAGCGTCGCTTTAAAGCGCGGCACGAACTCGTCCCACACCGGGAGACGGCTTTTCAGCGAGATGCCTAAATCACCATGCAGCACGCCCCAGATATAGTGGAGATATTGCTGCCACAGCGGTTTATCCAGGCCCAGTTCGGCCAGCAGCTGCGCATGACGTTCAGGAGAAATGCCACGCTCGCCCGCCATAATCATTACCGGGTCACCGGGGATCATATGGACAAAGGCAAAGGTGAGAAGGGTGATACCGATAAACGTGGGGATAACTAGCCCCAGACGTCGGAGGATGAACTGCAACATAACCCGGATTCTCTATAATGACGCACAACCAGGGGATGTGGTCTGTATTGCTCACAAATGTAAATTCCCTCTCCCTTTGGAGAGGTTAAGGGTGAGGGGATGCATGCACACCCCTCACCCCTGCCCTCTCCCAAAAGGAGAGGGAGAACACCCTACTTATTATTCAACAGAGACGTTTTCGAAGTGGTGTTTGCCCAGTGGATCAACCACGTAGCCTTTCACTTCTTTACGCACTGGTTCGTACACGGTGGAGTGCGCGATGATCAGGGCAGGCGCCTGGTCGTGCATTACCACCTGAGCTTGTTTGTACAGCTCAATACGTTTGTTATGATCTTCTGCAGCACGCGCCGGCTGAATCAGGTCTTCAAACGGCTTGTAGCACCAGCGAGAGTAGTTGGAGCCATCTTTCGCCGCTGCGCAGCTGAACAGGGTCGCGAAGAAGTTGTCCGGATCCCCGTTGTCGCCCGTCCAGCCCATCATCACGGCCTGGTGTTCGCCCGCTTTAGCACGTTTCAGGTATTCGCCCCACTCATAGGTCACGATCTTGGCCTGAACGCCAATCTTCGCCCAGTCAGCCTGAATCATCTCGGCCATACGGCGAGCGTTCGGGTTGTACGGACGCTGTACCGGCATCGCCCACAGCTCAACGGTAAAGCCTTTATCCTGACCCGCTTCTTTTAGCAGGGCTTTCGCTTTCTCAGGATCGTAGTTGTAGTCTTTAACGTCGTCGTTATAGCCCCACATGGTCGGCGGGATCAGGTTTTTGGCAGCAACGCCAGCGCCCTGGTAAACCGCTTTGATGATCGCTTCTTTGTTCACCGCGTAAGTCAGCGCCTGACGCACTTTCACGTCATCAAACGGTTTCTTCTCGGTGTTGAAGGAGAGGTAACCCACGTTCAGGCCCGCCTGCTCCAGCAGGTTGATGTTTTTGTCCTGCTTCATACGTGCGATATCAGCCGGGTTTGGATACGGCATGACCTGGCACTCGTTTTTCTGCAGTTTCGCATAACGTACGGAGGCGTCAGGCGTGATGGAGAAGACCAGACGGTCGATCTGCGGCTTGGTGCCCCAGTAGCCTTCAAAGGCTTTGTACAGAATGCGGGAGTCTTTCTGGTATTGCAGGAGCTGGAACGGACCGGTACCGACCGGGTTCAGGTCGACTTTCTCCGGCGTGCCGGCTTTCAGCATGTTGTCGGCATACTCTTTAGACAGGATAGAGGCGAAGTCCATGGCCAGGTCAGCCAGGAATGGCGCTTCTGGACGCGTCAGGACGAACTGAACGGTTTTATCGTCCACTTTCTTCACTTCGCTAATCAGGTCTGGCAGGCCCATCCCTTCGAAGTATTCATAGCTGCCGCCAGAAACTTTATGGTACGGATTCTGGGCATTTTTTTGACGATCAAAGGAGAACACAACGTCGTCGGCATTAAAGTCGCGCGTTGGTTTGAATTCTTTGCTGTCCTGCCACTTCACACCCTGACGCAGGTGGAAGGTATAGGTTTTGCCGTCTTCGCTGACTTCCCACTTCTCTGCCAGACCCGGAATCACTTCCGTGGTACCGGTTTTGAATTCAACCAGACGGTTATAGATAGGTACGGAGCTAGCGTCGTACGTGGTACCAGAGGTAAACAGCTGTGGGTTAAAGCCTTCCGGCGAGCCTTCAGAACAGTAGACCAGGGTTTTTGCCTGCACGCTAGCCGCGACGGTCATTGCCACCAGGCTCAGACCAAGCTTCAGCATCCCTGACTTCTTCAAGGAAATACTCATTATTATTCTGCTCCAATGTGATGTTTTTTGTTGTGTTACGCCGCCTGACCTTTAATTTATTTTTTACCCGGTCCGGTCGGTGATGCCCGAAGGCGTTATAAGGGATGGAGATTCCTTTCAGAAGAGCAACTGAGTTGCAGCGCAGATTCTCCCTGAAATGCCCCTCGTGCCCTACAATCTGTCAACAGAATGTGAAAACGTCAATACAGGTGACGGGGATTTACGCTAAGTGTGAGAATCAGCAAACAAAGATTAAAAAAACCCAGAGGCACTATTTTCAGCAGGGAAATTTATGCTACCCGCCATGATGCAGCACAACTCACTTCTTATTCTGCTGTGACCAGTGATTAACATTTATTCAGACGGGTTAAATTTTCTTACAGTATGGTGAATATCTGAGCACTAAATTCCGCGAACGTTAAAACGCACAGCGGAAAATGCTGAGGTTATCCATAAGCAACGCGAAAAAAGATCTATCTATGTATAAAAAAATACAATGGAATATGTCACAAAAACGTTAACAGGCAGGGTTAATGGAAGGTAACAAGCATTTTAGTTTGTTGTCGTAACTAACTGTAGGCGCCAGAAGCAAAAAAGCCTGCTCAGTGAGCAGGCTTTTGAATTTGGTCGGTGCCAGAGGATGACTCGCCACTCCGTGGCTCGCCCTTCGGGCCGTTGCTGACGCAACGTTCTCTCGCTTCGCTCGAGTCGAACCTCTGCCCCCGGAGGTTCTCATCCTCGCAAGCCTCAGGTGCAAAAAAGCCTGCTCAGTGAGCAGGCTTTTGAATTTGGTCGGTGATAGAGGATGACTCGCCACTCCGTGGCTCGCCCTTCGGGCCGTTGCTGACGCAACGTTCTCTCGCTTCGCTCGAGTCGAACCTCTGCCCCCCGGAGGTTCTCATCCTCGCAAGCCTCAGGTGCAAAAAAGCCTGCTCAGTGAGCAGGCTTTTGAATTTGGTCGGTGATAGAGGATTCGAACCTCCGACCCCTTCGTCCCGAACGAAGTGCGCTACCAGGCTGCGCCAATCACCGAATGCGGGCCGCATCTTACTGCTGAGGTACGGCTCCGTCAATCCCTTACAATAAAAAAGCCTTTAAGGTGGCGAGTCGCTCGCCAACCCTTTACTGAACCGCTTTTACGCCGGTATCCGGGACATGACACCAGTTGTTATTTTCGTTGATACCACCGTCTTTCGAGGTATAGCCCAGGCAGCCAAGGATCGTGTCGTACAGCTCAACATGGCGGTGCGGCACTTTCATATCCGCCTGCTGTTTCAGATGGGCAAACATCTTCGCTTTATCCGGGTTTTCCAGATATTTATCAGACATCCATACCATCATCGGCACGCGGAACTGCTCCGGCGGAGCCATCTTACGTGGCGTACCGTGCAGATGTTCCTTCTCGTTGATCGACTCCCCGTGGTCGGCGGCGTAGAAGACAATCGCTTTCTTATCACGCAGCTGATCGATCACGCTATCGATAAAGTGATCCACATAGGTGACCGAGTTATCGTAAGAGTTAATCATCTCTTCTTTAGTACACCCTTTATCAACCCCAATACACTCCGGCGTCCATTTGGCAAAACTGCGCGGATAACGCTGGGTATAGTTAAAGTGCGATCCTTTGGTGTGCAGGATAATAAGATGTTTGCCGTCCGGGTTGCCCTGTAAAGAGCGCTGCATCTCATCGACCAACAGCATGTCATCCACATGTTTGCCACGGTTACGTGGCTCAGCGCCAATCTGCTCGCGGTAAGCAATGTTATCGGCCATGGTGTTGCTGTAGAACCACATCTCACTCTGCATGGCGTACAGGTCGGAACTGAAGCCCAACTGACTCAGTACCGCAAAGACGTTTTGCTCTTTCAGCGTACGCTGCGGGTTATCATCCGCCCCGCCTTCACGCACAAACATGCAGCGCAAAGAGAGCTTAGTGGCCGTATCACACGAGTAACCGCGGAAGGCAACGAGGTTTTTCTCCTGGGCCAGTTTCGGCGTAGTGTCACGCTCATAGCCCAGCATTCCCATATGATCCCAGCGGGTCGTCTCACCGATGATAAACACCACGTAGGTGTCATCAATATCCGCTGGCGCCTGATAGCTAAATTTCTTCGCCGGGTTCATCAGCGATTTATTATCGGAAGACTCATCCACCTGCGCCCAGGCATATAACCCCAGCGCCGAGATCCAGTTTGATGGCAGATAGGAGTTCGCCACCACGCCGCCGTAGCTCGGCATATCGACACCGGTCGTACGCTCAACGTGTTTCTGCTGAATGTCCAGTAAGCGAATCGGGCCCCAGACCATCAAACCGGCAATCACCACCAGCGCAACACTTCTGATACGTTGACCTGGCGTACGCAGCTGACGGAGCAAGGTATAACGGCAGCGGTTACTCCAGATAAAGAGCAGCGGCAACACGCTGACGCAGACCAGCCAGAGGATAAAGTGCCAGCCAACCACCTCTTTAGAGAGGTCAATATCGGTGGTCATCACCGACGCGATAATCCCGTAGCCGATCACCACGTTCATAAACGTCATGTAGTAACTGGCACCTGCCGAGCACAACACCACCAGCGTGGCCAGTACCCGCCATACCCGTCGCCCAAACAGCGAAAGCAAGCGTAATAAGAAGAAGGTGACGAGTACCGTAGCAGCCAACTCAACAACCGCAGCAACTCCTTTCAAGGCGGTAAAGTTTTGCGCATAGCCATCAAACCGACGGAAAAATACGGCGCCATTCATAAACAGACCGATGTACAACGCCAGCAAAAAGCTCAGCTTTTGTTGCGTCATCGCTTTGATATATTTCATTAAAATGACCTGGAAAAAAGAAAAATATTGCTGCTTCACTTACAGATTAACAGTGCACAGGCGGAGTCTTCGTTGACGATGTTTTTAAGGGAAACCATCTCAAGCGCGGTAGAGTAGACCACAGGGAGACGAAAAAGTGGCAGCATAGAGTGTGATCGCTGCAGATATTTACAAAAAAACAAGTCCGATGACATTCATCTGACCCGTTTCTGTAGTAAGGCGGGGAAGCAAAGGCCGGAGGCTCCGGCCTTTAGGGGGATTATTCAGGCATGCGCTTCGGAGTAAACTTCACGCTGCGGCTGACGAATGGTGGTGGAGAGCGCCAGTGAGAGGATCAGCAGAGCGAAGATAACGCAGAAGGTGACATAGAAGCCGCCGAACAGCGATGCAATCAACGAACCGCAGATGCTACCAATCCCGAAGCCCAGGTAAATCACACCGTAGTTTTTCGCCAGGTTGTTCAGGCCGAAGAACTCACTGACCAGCGACGGGAAGACCGTGATGGTGCCACCGAAGTTAAAGGCAACACAGGCAATGGCCGCAAAGAAGGTGATTTCATTCAGCGGCGCGAAGAGCAGCGCTGCCATCCCCACCAGAGAGACGACCTGTCCGAGCGTGATAACACGGATACGGGCGATTTTGTCAGAGAGGATCCCCAGCACCAGGCGACCCGAGAGGTTGGCGATAGAGATCACCGTCACCGCATTCGCCGCAGTGGCCACATCCAGCTTCACCATTCCCTGGGCGATATCTTTCGCCACGCCGATGACATACAGGCCGCTCATGCAGGCAGTCAGGAACATCACCGCCAGCATCCAGTACTGCGGTTTACGCATGGACTGCGCCAGGGTGAAGTCGTTCTCAACCACCCCATTCACCGACTTCACCGTTTGCTGCGGTGCGTCTTTCATTAACGTCGCGCCGAAGACAATCATCACCAGCACGATGGCGCCCCAGATCATAAAGGTCTTTTCGAGGCCGACTGAAGCCAGCAGTTGGGAATCGATAAATTTAAACCCGAGGCTGCCCAAACCATACGAGCCGATCGAAAAGGCAGAGATAAGCCCTTTACGCTCGGGGAACCATTTCACACAGTTCGACAGAGTCAGCAGGTAACCCGCCCCGTCCGCTAACCCGACCAGCACCCCGGCGCTGAGCCACAACATCAGCAGGCTGTTGGAATGTGCCGTCAGGAAGAAGCCGACACCCAGCATAATCCCGGAGGCCATGGTCACGCGCTTCACGCCAAAACGCTCTTGTAATTTACCGGCCACGGAGGAGGAGAGCGCCAGGCCCAGGCTCAGTAAGCCAAACGAGAAAGCAACCTGACTGACAGGCGCATCCAGTTTCTCGGACAGCGCGCTGTTAAACAGGCTCCAGGTATAAACCGATCCCAGCGCAAACTGGGTCACGATAGTACCGAAAAGGGTAAGCCAGCGAGTGCGGTTAGAGGTTGATGTATTCATGGCAGTTGTCCTGCAGGGAAAAGGGGAAATTCACTGCTGACAACGATACGCAAAACCCTGCATCCATAGGGGGAAAACGGCATGAAATGCAGGGGAGACGGAATGAAATGCCGTAAATGGGGAATGAATGGCCTGGACGATACGACTCTGCCCAATTGCGTTAGTACCTACTATCGCTACAAGGCCTGCCATCCGTACACTTTTTACGAATTTTACGCACAAAAAAACAACAACTTTAAAACTTAGCGCTAACACCCAGCGTATAGAGGTAATCCTCGCCTAAGACCATGCTCTCAGACTGAGAGAGCGAAGCGTAGGCCGCCATATGGGGATAAAGCGGAATATCGGCCCCCACGGTGACGTCCATCCAGCTGTCTGGCTGCTGCGATGCAGCGGTTTTACTGAACCCCGCCTGGCTCTTCCACTGGTTATCGCCAAACTGCTGGTTATAACTGATTTGCGCCCATGGCCGCAGGCCGCCCAGATGGGAGTCTACACGCCAGCCCAGGGTGCTGACGCTGGCATGCCAGAGGGGATCGGTCAGGGATGACGTGCTGACGCTGTCCCCAAACTCGTTATACATGGTGGAGGGTGAGCCATCATAGCGCCAGGAGACAATCGGCCCGGTAGTGATGCGGCGTGCTACAGGAATATTGACCCCCACGCTCATCGTACTTCCCGGCATCGCTGAAGAGGCGTCGGCCAAATTGACCGACACGGCCGGGGCATTTTGCGATGAGCGGATCCGCTCCGCGAGGATATCTTCATAACGCGGTTGGTGATCGTCATCCCATGTGTAGCGCTCAGTAGTATTATTTACGTTATCTGAAACGATATATTCCTGTTGCCAGGCAAATGCTGTGTTACCTGAAAGCAGACAGACTAACAAACTCACCACGCCTGTCGCGGCATGGCGGCCACTGATTTTTTTTATCATCATCAAAGCGACTCCAGAAGAGAGCCGAATTCGGCGACATTTGTCATTGTTAATAGATGGGTAAGCGGGTTTTCAGGCATGGCGTAGAACGCATTAAACCCTGTATTAACTATTGTCTTTTTAACTACCACGTCAAGCCGGGCCGATGGAAATTTTCGTGGATTCAATCACTATGAGGGAGATGGACTATGCAACGTTGTGGCTGGGTAAGCGAAGACCCGCTCTATATCGCCTATCACGATAAAGAGTGGGGCGTACCAGAAACCGACCGCCGCTATCTTTTTGAAATGATCTGCCTTGAGGGCCAGCAGGCCGGTCTTTCCTGGATTACCGTATTGAAAAAACGCGAGAATTACCGCCAGGCCTTCCACCATTTCGATCCGGAAAAGGTGGCGGAGATGACGGAAGAAGACGTTGAGCGGCTGGTGCAGGACGCGGGGATTATTCGCCATCGCGGTAAGATTCAGGCCATTATCGGTAACGCACGCGCGCTGCTGGCAATGGAGGCAAATGGCGAAGCATTTTCAGATTTTATCTGGTCGTTTGTCGGCCATCAGCCGCAACTGACCCAGGCCATGACCCTGGCAGAGGTCCCCGCCTCGACGCCAACCTCAGACGCCTTATCGAAAGCGCTGAAAAAGCGCGGGTTTAAATTTGTCGGCACCACCATCTGTTATGCCTTTATGCAGGCCAGCGGGATGGTGAATGACCACGTGACGAGCTGTTTTTGTTATTCCGGAGGCCAGCATGATCCGCGCATGGCTGAGTGATGACACCTCTCCCTTGCTGCGCTTATGGCTGGAAAGCACGACCCTCGCCCATCCGTTTATTGAGGCCAGCTACTGGCAAGAGAGCGAAGCGATCGTCCGGGATGTTTATCTGCCATCGGCAGAGACCTGGGTCTGGGACGAGGCAGATGAGGTGTGCGGATTTATCAGCGTCCTGCATGTTCAGTATATCGGCGCGCTATTTGTCGCGCCGTCATACGCGGGTAAAGGCATCGGGAAGGCGCTGATCAACCATGTTAAACAGCGCTACCCGGCCCTGAGCCTGGAGGTGTATCAGAAAAACACCCGGGCGGTGAATTTCTACCATGCTCAGGGCTTTCGCATTATGGATAGCGCCTGGCAGGAAGACACCCAGCACCCGACGTGGATTATGAGCTGGCAGGCGGATCAAACGCCGTAAGCGGTAGCTCCGGCCCTTGATATTTCTCCAGCCAGGCCAGCGCCGTATTCCCCGCGCAACCATTCCCTAGCTTTGAGCTGGGGAGATCTTTCGTCAGAACGTTAACCGCACCGTTTTTACAGATCCCCCCTGCGCTACGTTCCAGATCAGGCCATGCCCCCTGGTGAATACAGATCACGCCGGGCTTGATACCCTCGCTCACGACCGCCCCCGCCAGTACCTGCCCACGCTGGTTCCAGACACGTACCACGTCACCATCGGCAATGCCGCGCGCGTGAGCGTCGATGGGGTGCAGCGTGACCGGCTCGCGCCCGGCAACCGCATACTGTTCGCGCAGTGAAGAGTAGTTCAGCTGGCTATGCAGGCGATGCGCTGGATGAGCAGAGAGTATCTGCAGTTGTTGCGGCTCGGCGTTGCCATGCCACTCGTCCGGCTCCAGCCACATCGGATGCGGCGGACAATCGGCGTAACCAAAACTGGCGATACGTGCTGAGTGGATCACAATCTTGCCGCTTTCGGTTTTTAACGGATGCGCCTTAGGATCGCGACGGAAGTCGGCGAAACGTACAAACTGCGCATTTTGCGCATTTTCGGGCATTTCGACGATCGCATTCGCCTCCCAGAACTCGGCAAAGGGCGGCAAGGTCACCCCCTGTGAGGCACCGCGCTGCGTGGCGATTTGATAGAAGCTCTCCAGCCACTCCAGGTCGGTTTTGTCTTCGGTAAATCGCGCACGTCCACCCGCTTCCCACCGTTCGCTCAGCTCAGCAAAGACCTCCAGATCATCACGCGCCTCATCGCGCGGCGGCACCACGCGCTTCATGGGCACCATATGTTGATTACTGTAGTCGCCGGTCATGGTCATGTCGTTGCGTTCAAACGAGGTGGTGGCCGGCAGAACGATATCTGCATGTCGGGCCGCTGCCGTCCAGAAGCACTCGGAAATGACCACCAGCTCCGGCTTCTGCCAGGCACGGATTAATCGGTTAGTGTCCTGATGGTGCGTAAAGTTGGCGCCGCCCGCCCACCAGACGAAGCGGATATCCGGGAAGTGCCGGTCCATACCGTTGTGCTGGTAGAAACCGCCCGGATTTTCCAGCGCCTCGACGATGCGCGCTACCGGGATTTTTTCTACGGCATCGGTGCCACCCTGTACGCTGCCCTGCATCGAGGCCAGTACCGCCGCACGACGCGTTGGATTACCGCCATTAGCGAAGTGATAAGAGAGACCAAAACCACCGCCCGGCGCACCAATCTGGCCGATCATGGCCGCCAGAGTGACCAGCATCCAGTGCTTCTGCTCGCCAAACTGCTGGCGCTGCATCCCCCAGCCCGCCATCAACATGGTGCGGTTGTTATGGAAGAGTTCTGCCAGTTCACGAATTTTGTCAGCATTTACGCCGCAAATCGCCGCCGCCCACTCGGCCGTTTTCGCGATGCCATCCGTTTTCCCCGTCAGGTAATCGGCGAATTGGTCATAACCGCTGGTGCAGCGGGCAAGAAACGCCGTGTCGTGCCAGTTGTTTTCAACCAGGGTATGCGCAATGCCCAGCATCATCGCCACGTCGGTGCCCATATGCGGGGCGATCCACTCTGCCGCCTCGCCGAAGAAATCGGCAGTTTCAGAGCGCATAGGATCGATACAGATGATGCGCTTACCGCTCTTACGCAGTGCATCGAAGTAAGGGATACCCTGCTCGTCGCTGGCGTTCCAGGCAATTTTCAGGGTATTGAGTGGGTTGGCGCTCCAGAGCACCACCACGTCGGTATGTTCCAGCACCAGCGGCCAGCTGGTCTGCTGCTGATAAACCTCATTTCCCCCTACGACATACGGCATGATCGCCTGCGCGGCACCGGTGGAGTAATCTCCAAGATGGCCGGTATAGCCGCCAGCGAGGCTCATATAGCGCTGCAGTAGCGTCGCCGCCTTGTGTAACACGCCGTTAGATCGCCAGCCGTACGATCCGGCAAAGATAGAGGACGGGCCATAGCTGTTGCGGATACGTTTATGCTGCGAATCAATCAATGCAAGGGCATCGTCCCAGCTGACACGGACAAATTCATCTTCCCCGCGTACCCCCTGCGGATTATCCGGCGAAGCGAGAAAACCTTTTCGCACCATCGGCCAGCGCACGCGGGTCTTACTGTGCACCTGATCGCGCACCACCGTCTGCAACGAGTTCGGGTAAGGGGTGGGCAGTGCCCCGCGGGATGACAACACTGTGTCGCCATCGGTCTCTACCAGCATCGGCCCCCAGTGGGCCGCGGTCAGAATGGTTTTAATTGAAGTGGTCAAAGCGTGCGCTCCCGGGTTGCCTGTTGCAGGTTTTCATCGCCTTCTTCGAGGCTGTTTATGATTAGAAACATAATTCAGAGTTATCCCTGGAATTTTCTACATATCTGCGCGTCATAATCAACCGCCACGCTCGTCGTGGCAAAGAATAAAAAGGATTAAGGAAATAAGATGAAAAAACGCGTACTCATGATTGCCGCGCTGGTCAGCGGCGCACTGGCTGTTTCAGGCTGCACCACAAACCCTTACACCGGCGAACGTGAAGCCGGTAAATCCGGCATCGGTGCCGGGCTCGGTTCCCTGGTAGGCGCGGGCGTTGGCGCCCTCTCCTCCTCTAAGAAAGATCGCGGCAAAGGGGCGTTAATTGGCGCAGCAGCCGGTGCCGCGCTGGGCGGCGGCGTCGGTTATTACATGGACGTGCAGGAAGCAAAACTGCGCGACAAAATGCAGGGTACAGGCGTTAGCGTGACGCGCAGCGGCGATAACATCATTCTGAACATGCCAAACAACGTGACCTTCGATAGCAGCAGTGCAACGCTGAAACCGGCTGGCGCGAACACCCTGACCGGCGTGGCGATGGTGCTGAAAGAGTACAGCAAAACGGCGGTTAACGTGCTTGGCTACACCGACAGCACCGGCAGCCAGGATCTGAACATGCGTCTCTCTCAGCAGCGTGCGGATTCCGTGGCCAGCGCGCTGATCACCCAGGGCGTCGCCGCGAACCGTATCCGTACCAACGGTATGGGCCCGGCAAATCCGATCGCCAGTAACAGCACGGCGGAAGGCAAAGCGCAGAACCGCCGCGTAGAAATTACCCTGAGCCCAATCCAGTAAGGGCTTGCCATCGTTGATTTTCGCGCTAAGGTGTTCTCACTTCAGGCAAGGGAATCAGCGATGAGCAAATCAACACGGGCCACTATCAGCGACGTGGCGAAAGCCGCCAAAACCGGTAAAACCAGTATTTCCCGTTACCTCAACGGTGAAAAGCATCTGCTTTCCGACGCGCTGCTGGCCCGTATTGAACAGGCGATCGCCGATCTTAACTATCGTCCAAGCCTGATGGCCCGTGGCCTGAAGCATGGCCGTACGCGGCTCATTGGCCTGATTATCGCCGATATCACCAACCCCTACTCCGTCAATGTTCTGAGCGGTATCGAAGCCGCCTGTCGGGAAAAGGGGTTCACCCCGCTGGTCTGTAACACTAATAATGAACTCGACCAGGAGCTGCACTATCTCGATCTGCTGCGCAGTTATCAGGTTGAAGGCATTGTGGTCAACGCGGTGGGCATGCGCGAAGAGGGGCTAAACCGCCTGCAACAGTCAGCGCTGCCGATGGTGCTTATCGACCGTAAAATTCCCGAATTTGCCTGCGACGTCGTGGGTCTGGACAATACGCAGGCCGCCACGACGGCGACAGAACATCTTATCGAACAGGGCTTTGAAGCGATCCTATTCCTCAGCGAGCCGCTGGGTATGGTCAATACTCGCCGCGAACGCCTGGCGGCCTTCCGCGCTACCCTGGCCCGCTATCCTGGCGTCATTGCTGAAAACGCGGAAATTCCCCTGCATGAAGGGGACCAGATGGACATCGCCCTGCGTCAATTCCACTCACGCCATCGCGGTATGCGCAAGGCGGTGATCTCCGCTAACGGTGCCCTCACCCTGCAGGTGGCTCGTTCTCTGCGCCGTGTTGGGCTGCACTGGGGCAGCGACATCGGCTTACTGGGCTTTGATGAGCTGGAGTGGGCAGAACTGGCAGGCGTGGGGATCACCACCCTTAAACAGCCCACCTGGCAGATTGGCTATGCCGCGGTGGAACAGGTTGTGCGCCGCATTGAAGGGGCCAGTGATACCGTACGCGAGCAGCACTTCTCCGGCGAGCTGATTGTTCGCGGCTCTACCGCCCGTTAACCTCCCTTCGTGATGACGATCATAAATTCAACATACTGATCTTTTCTTTGGAACCGGTTCCATCTAGCGTAATAGTATCGATAACGCGATGGAGTCAGCCAGTGGGCAGAAAAATTATTGTCGTCACCGCCGCCTATGGCGCCGACCGGATACGTGAAGCAGGGGGCCAGCGCGCCATACTGCCTGTCATTGCTAAAGCGGGCGCAGACGGCGTGGAGATCCGCCGCGAACTGTTCAACGACGCTGAACTGAATGCGCTGCCTACCCTGGCGCGCTCCATTGAGCTGCTGGGCCTGCTAGCCTGCTACTCCGCTCCCGATTCCCTGTTCACCGCCGAAGGCGAACTGAACCCAGCGCTGCCGCGCTACCTTGCCGAAGCCAGTACGCTCAATGCCCTCTGGCTGAAGGTCTCTTTGGGTCATTTTCGCGATAAAAACCAGCTTGAAGCGCTGCGCCCGCTACTGCAGGAGAGCGGCATGACGCTGGTGGTCGAGAACGACCAGACCGATTTCGGTCAGCTCGCCCCTATGCAGCGCTTTAAAGCCGCCTGCCGGGTGCAGGCGCTTCCGGTGAGCCTGACGTTCGATATGGGCAACTGGCTGTGGGTAGGTGATTCACCGGAAGAGGCCGCGCAGCACCTGGCGCCTGCGGTGAGCTATATTCACGTGAAAGCGGCGGAGCCGCATCAACATCACTTCCGTGCCGTCCCCCCGGCAGCAGAAAACTGCCGCTGGCTGGCGCTGCTGGATCAGCTGCCTGCCGATGCGCCTCGCGGGATCGAGTTCCCGCTTGAAGGCCCGGATCTGACGGCCGTCACCCGTCACTACGTTAATTTACTGCGCGAGGTCTAAGCCATGCCGCAAGCACTGGATGTCATCACCATTGGCGAAGCCATGGCCATGTTTGTGGCCAGCGAGCCTGGCGAGCTAAGCCAGGTTGAACATTTCTTTAAACGTGTAGCTGGCGCCGAACTTAATGTCGCCACCGGGCTGGCACGCCTGGGTCTGAAAGTGGGCTGGGTCAGCCGCGTGGGCGACGACAGCTTCGGTCATTTCATCCTTAACGCCCTGAAAAAAGAGGGGATAGAGACCTCGGGCGTCTCCCTGGATGGCCGCTTCGCAACCGGCTTCCAGCTGAAATCTAAGGTCGAGGATGGAACCGATCCCATCGTGGAGTATTTCCGCAAAGGTTCTGCCGCCAGCCATCTGTCGGTGGAGGATTTTAATCCGGCCTATTTTACCACCGCGCGACATCTGCACCTGAGCGGCGTGGCTGCGGCGTTGTCGGCGAGCTCATGGGCCCTGCTCGATCACGCTGCAGGCGCAATGAAAGCCGCAGGCAAAACCCTCTCTTTCGATCCCAATTTGCGGCCGGTGCTGTGGAAAAGCGAAGCGGAGATGGTTGAAAAACTTAACCAGTTGGCCTTCCAGGCTGACTGGGTCTTACCCGGCCTGAACGAGGGCATCATCCTTACCGGGCAACGCACGCCGGAAGGGATTGCAGATTTCTACCTTGATAGAGGCGTGAAGGCGGTGGTCCTGAAAACCGGTGCCGATGGCGCCTGGTTTAAAACCAGCAGCGGCGAGAAAGGTGCCGTGGCCGCGGTAAAAGTGGACAACGTCGTTGATACGGTTGGCGCAGGCGATGGTTTTGCCGTGGGGGTGATTAGCGCCCTGCTGGAAGGCAAAACGCTGCAACAGGCTATCTCACGCGGTAACAAAATCGGATCGCTGGCGATCCAGGTGCAGGGCGACAGCGAAGGATTACCCACGCGTAGCCAACTGGGGGAATAACCCCCGCAACATCACAGAACCACCGTGTACCCTACAGACAACGGCGGTCAATACCTCAACCACAGAGGCAAGCCTATGAACAGCTCGACGAATGCAGTAAAACGCTGGTGGTACATCATGCCGATCGTGTTTATCACGTACAGCCTGGCGTATCTTGACCGCGCGAACTTCAGTTTCGCATCAGCCGCGGGGATCACCGAAGATTTGGGGATCACTAAAGGCATCTCTTCCCTGCTGGGCGCCCTGTTCTTCCTGGGCTACTTCTTCTTCCAGATCCCGGGCGCCATCTATGCGGAACGTCGCAGCGTGCGCAAACTGATTTTCATCTGCCTGATTTTGTGGGGCGGTTGTGCCTCCCTTACCGGGGTCGTTAACAATATACCGGCGCTGGCGGCGATTCGCTTTATCCTCGGCGTGGTGGAAGCGGCGGTCATGCCCGCGATGCTTATCTACATCAGCAACTGGTTTACAAAATCCGAGCGGTCACGGGCCAATACCTTCCTGATCCTCGGTAACCCGGTAACGGTACTGTGGATGTCGGTGGTCTCAGGCTATCTCATTCAGTCTTTCGGCTGGCGCGAAATGTTTATCATTGAGGGGATCCCGGCGGTGATTTGGGCCTTCTGCTGGTGGGTGCTGGTAAAAGACAAACCCTCTCAGGTGAACTGGCTCTCTGAAGATGAAAAATCGGCTCTACAGGCACAGCTGGATAAAGAGCAGCAGGGGCTGAAAGCGGTGCGAAACTACGGCGAAGCTTTCCGCTCACGCAACGTTATCCTGCTCTGCATGCAGTACTTCGCCTGGAGCATCGGGGTGTATGGCTTTGTGCTGTGGCTGCCATCGATTATTCGTAGCGGCGGTGAAAACCTCGGCATGGTCGAAGTGGGCTGGCTCTCTTCTGTTCCTTACCTGGCCGCCACCATTGCGATGATCATCGCCTCCTGGGCATCGGACAAACTGCAGAACCGTAAACTCTTCGTCTGGCCGCTGTTGCTGATTGCTGCCTGTGCCTTTATCGGCTCCTGGGCGGTAGGTGCCAACCACTTCTGGGCCTCTTATACCCTGTTGGTGATCGCCGGTGCGGCAATGTATGCCCCTTACGGCCCGTTCTTTGCCATCATCCCGGAAATGCTGCCGCGTAATGTGGCAGGCGGCGCAATGGCCCTAATCAACAGTATGGGCGCGCTGGGCTCGTTCTTCGGCTCCTGGTTTGTGGGCTACCTCAACGGCGCCACCGGCAGTCCATCCGCCTCGTACATATTTATGGGGGTGGCACTTTTCGTGTCGGTGTGGCTTACTCTGATTGTTAAGCCTGCTAATAATCAGCAGTTACCTGCCGGCGCACGCCACGCCTGAACCCTTAACATCAACGGAGATTAGCATGAAGCCGTCCGTCATTTTGTACAAAGCACTGCCTGAAGATCTGCAAAAACGCCTTGAATCACACTTCACCGTGACCCAGGTAAAAGACCTCAGCCCGGATACCGTGGCGCAGCACGCCGATGCCTTTAGCCGTGCCGTCGGTCTGCTGGGTTCAAGCGAAAAAGTAGATGCTGCGTTGCTGGAAAAAATGCCGGCGCTGCGTGCCACCTCAACCATCTCCGTTGGCTATGACAACTTCGACGTGGATGCCCTGAATGCACGCCATGTCTTTCTGATGCACACCCCTTATGCTCTGACCGAAACCGTGGCCGACACGCTGATGGCGTTGGTACTGAGCAGCGCTCGCCGCGTGGTGGAGGTGGCTGAACGGGTTAAAGCGGGTGAATGGACCAAAAGCATCGGACCAGACTGGTTTGGCGTGGACGTTCACGGCAAGACATTGGGTATTGTTGGCATGGGTCGTATTGGCCTGGCGCTGGCGCAGCGCGCGCACTTCGGCTTTAACATGCCGATTCTTTATAACGCCCGGCGCCACCACAGCGAGGCTGAAGAGCGTTTCAATGCACGCTACTGCGAGCTGGATACCCTTCTTCAGGAAGCCGATTACGTCTGTCTGATCCTGCCGCTGACGGATGAGACCTATCATCTGATAGGTAAGGACGCGTTCGCGAAGATGAAGCCGTCGGCTATCTTTATCAATGCGGGTCGCGGTCCGGTCGTGGATGAAAAAGCGTTGATTGAAGCGCTGCAAAACGGGGAGATCCACGCCGCAGGTCTGGATGTGTTTGAGCAGGAGCCGCTGCCCGTTGATTCACCGCTGCTCCAACTTCCGAATGTAGTTGCGCTGCCGCATATTGGTTCTGCCACGCACGAAACTCGCTACAACATGGCGGCGACGGCGGTGGATAACCTTATCAATGCCCTTGAGGGTAAGGTCGAGAAAAACTGCGTGAACCCGCAGATAAAAGGCTAGAAACGAAAAAACCCGCCAGAAGGCGGGTTTTTGAATTCATGTGCTGCTGAGTTGAAGCTTACAGGCTTACAACGTTACCAGCTGCTGGGCCTTTAGCGCCGCTTTCGATGGTGAAGGACACTTTCTGACCTTCGTCCAGAGATTTGTAGCCATCGTTCTGGATAGCAGAGAAGTGTACGAACACGTCTTTAGAGCCATCGTCAGGAGTGATGAAGCCGAAACCTTTATCAGCGTTGAACCATTTTACCAGACCAGTCATTTTACCAGACATAGAAATTACCTTATTAAAAATTTGTTGTGCCTTCCGGCGCGATGGTTGCGTTACAGATTTTTAAGCGATGAAGGAAGGGTCACTACGAAGGGTATCTATGGATAACTCATCTGGACTGCTTAACTAAACTGCTTTAGGTCTGTGTAACAAACCGACGGGGATAGTTATACCGATGTGGTAGATGAATGACAAGCTTTATTTTAGCTACCGACAAAAAACCCCGCTTCTGGCGGGGTTTTTTTTATTTTATTCGGTGGCTGCAACTGCCGAACTCCACGCCTGGCTAAATGCCTGGTGCTGAGACGCCAGCGGTCCGATCAAGGTATTGTACTGACTGGCCTGCTGGGAGGTCGGGAACTGAATACCGCCCGAGACGAAGCTCACCTGCGTGCCCTGCTGGGTAATAAAGTCACCCACCTGCACCAGCTGCTGAGTAAAGATCTGCGCAGCCGGAATGAGGGGCTGCATAGCCTGGGCAGGTTCGGTCACCACTTTCGCAAAGGCCTTGTCGAACACCGGTTTTAAATCGTCGGCCTGCTTCAGGGCTGAATGGGCGCTATCGGCCTGCATTTTGGCATTTTGCAGCTGCTGGCTCAGTACCCCAAGCGCACCATTTGACTGGCTTAGCGGTTCGCGCTGGGTCATATAATCCTGCGGCGCACGTATGGCGTTTACGCTGTCGACCACTGGACGCAAGCCGGAATCCATCGCCTGATTAACCTGCTGTGAATAAGCATACAGAATGGCGTAATCGGAGACGAAAGGACCAAACTGTTTTTTCTGATCCGCAGTCAGCGTAGGCAGACGCTCACCACTGCGCATCACGGTATTTTGCAGAAAATCGATAAACGCTTTACGCTGATCGCCTTCTTTATCGAAACACCCACTCAGGCCAACTACAATCAGTAACGCCGCAATCGGCGCAAACCAGCGAGAGCAGGACTTTCCTGTCGCCATTTTTAATACTCCTTTCACCCAAAAAACGCACACCAGCACACGCGTGCCCGACGCCCCCAAGAATAGTCCAGCTGAAGCCGGCAAGATACTCTTTTCATATAAAACGGCTTGTGCGAATAAAATTCTTACGATTTACAAAATTCGACATTGTCAAACCGACTATCGAAAAATCAGATCATTAGCATGCAAATCTATCTCTGGATCATCCAAACCAAACGTATGGCCTGCAATTAATCACGCACGTGACGATCTGTTGTCTGTTTTACCGACTATTCTTAATTTGCTCTTTGATGTTCTTGATCCCGTTGTGCGATTTAAGAGGAGTTCTCAATGGAATTAAAAGATCCGACGTTTGAGTTGCTGAGCAGTCTTGAACAAATTGTTTTTAAGGATGTACCGCAGACGGTTACCCTGACGCAGAAGTCTAATCCCTTTACTGAATTCGAGCGTTTACGTAAAGGAACAGGCCTCAAGTTAGATGATTTCGCCAGAGCAATGGGTGTTAGCGTGGCTATGGTGCAGGAGTGGGAGTCGAAAAGAGAAAAACCCACCCCAAGCGAGCTGAAGCTAATGAGCCTGATTCAGGCAAGCCCTGCCCTCAGCAAGCAGACAGTGAAGTAAATGAGTTTAACCCCCGCATAAGCGGGGGTTTGTGATCTTAGCGCGCACGACCATACCACCCCTCCTCGCGCCACAGCAGTTCATGGGTCAACGCCAGGTTCTCCAGAAACGCGTTATCATGCGAAACCACTATCACCGCCCCCGGAAAATCGGTCAGCGCCGCTTCAATTGCCTGTACGGATGCCAGATCGAGATGGTTGGTCGGTTCATCCAGTAGCAGCAGTTGGGCCGTCTCCTCTCGCCACAGCACACAGGCCAGCGCCGCTTTTAACCGCTCACCGCCGCTCAGTTCAGCCAACGGCAGCGTGACGCTCTCTGCTCCCAGCTGCAGTTGCGCCAGCCGACTTCGTAGCACCCCCTCTTCCAGCGGCGTATTGTGTAAATTGAGATGGGTCATGACCGATTGCGACAAATCCAGCCGGGAAAGGTTTTGATCAAGGTAAGCCGTTTTGACCGATACACGGCATGTACCCGATACTGGCGGACACTCCCCGAGAATCACTTTCAGCAGGGTCGATTTCCCACAGCCGTTTGGCCCGCGTATCGCCACGCGCATTGGCCCCTCCAGACGCCAGTTGAGCGGCGGCAAGGCGAGATAAGGCAGGACAAGCTCTTCCAGAACCACGACCTGTTTTCCCTGCGCAATCTGGCTGCCGGGCAGGGTAAACATCACCGGACTATCCTCCTCAACCCGCTTGCGCGCCTCGCTGACGGCGGTATTCAGGGTGATATTTTGCTCATTATGTTGCCTGCGCCACGAACCGGGCCGCTCCTTCGCCGCCGCTTTGTATTTGACGCGTTCAAAGGAGGCAATATTGAGATTATCGACCGTACCCAGGGTTTTCGCCGATCGACGCAGACTGTCGTCATGCTCTTTCTGCATTCGCGCGCGCTCGCGTTTGCGCTCCGTCGCCGCATGCTCCAGCGCCGAGCGGGCAGCTTGCTGTTCGGCATTACGCTGGCGTTGATAATCGGCATAGTTCCCGCCGTAACTCCGCAGGCCCGCTGGGCCCAACTCCAGAATACGGGGCACCTGTGACAACAGTTCACGATCGTGGGTCGCCACCAGCGCACGACCTTTTCTTTGGGCCAGCGCCGCATAAAACCATGCCCGACCTTGCTGATCGAGGTGATTGGTGGGTTCGTCCAGCAGTAAGTAGTCAGCATTAGCGGTAAACGCCCCGCACAATAGCGCGCGCACACGTTCGCCGCCGCTTAACTCTGCAGCATAGCGATCGGGGTCAAAGGCAGGAAGGCGGGCCTCGATAAACGCCTCAGTCAGGCGCTCGTGGAGATCCCAGCACCCGTCGAGCAGCTCCAGATCCTCGGGCTGATAATCTCCCCTGTCGATCCGTTTACGGGCGGCAAAAATAGCCTCATAACCCAGTAGCCCGGCCAGCGTGGTGGTTGGAGAAATGTCTTGCTGCTGTGCCACATACAGGCAGCTGCCCGATCGTTCCAGATGACCACTGGTCGGTTTTTCGAGCCCGGCCAGCAGACGAAGCAGACGCGTTTTGCCGCTGCCGTTACGGCCAACCAGCGCGCAGAGGGCGTTATCCAGTGACAGCGTAAGCGGACCGAAAAGCGTTTCGCCTGTGGGAAACTGACAGGTGACCTGATGCAATATAAAAGAGGGGGATTGCGCAAAATGAGCCATAAGCACTCCTGAATGAAATCGGTTATCCCCTGCTGACGCGGTCGCGTGCGGCAAGGATCGAGGTTCATTAGGCGTGGTTGTTCATTTTGGGGGAGCGCTCCTGAGGGAAATTTAACGGGTGTCAGGATAACGCGTGTGCGCCGCCGGGGGCAAGGTTATTTTTTCACCACCCTGTAGCGATAAAAAAACCCGCCAACAGGCGGGTTTTTTTATCACATCCATATTACTGCTGCAGGAGCGAAATATCCGCTACGCGCAGGAACAATTCGCGCAGTTTTTCCAGCATAGAGAGGCGGTTAATACGCAGATCGTTATCTTCTACGTTTACCATCACTTTCTCAAAGAAGGCATCGATAACGTCACGCAGCTCTGCCAGCTCCACCAGCGCTTCCTGGTAACGACCTTCAGCGAAGACCGGTTCCAGTTTGTCTCGCAGCACCACAACCTGCATCGCCAGAGCGATCTCTTCCGGCTCTTTCAGGGTCGCAGCGTTTACGCGTTCGTTAAGCTTATCGGTAGACTTCGCCAGAATGTTGGAAACACGCTTGTTCGCTGCTGCCAGCGAGGCCGCGGCGTCCAGGGTACGGAAGTGGGAAACCGCCTTCATACGCGCATCGAAATCGGCCGGACGGGTCGGACGACGGGCCAGCACCGCCTGAATGGTGTCAACGGTATAGCCTTCATCCTGATACCAGGCACGGAAACGGCCGAGCATAAAGTCGATAACATCATCCACGACTTTCGCGTTGGTCAGCTTGTCACCGTACAGGCGCACCGCTTCTTCTGTCAGAGTCTGCAGATCCAGGTTGAGGTTCTTCTCAACGATGATACGCAGCACGCCGAGCGCGGCACGACGCAGCGCAAACGGGTCTTTGTCGCCTTTAGGATGCTGACCGATACCGAAGATACCCGCCAGGGTGTCCATCTTATCGGCGATCGCCACGGCACAGGCTACCGGGTTAGACGGCAGATCGTCACCCGCAAAGCGCGGCTGATACTGCTCGTTCAGGGCCACGGCCACATCTTCTGCTTCACCATCATGGCGCGCATAGTGCATGCCCATCACGCCCTGGGTGTCGGTGAATTCGAAGACCATGTTGGTCATCAGGTCGCACTTGGACAGCAGGCCCGCACGGGTGGCGTGGTTGACGTCCGCACCGATTTCACGGGCGATCCAGCCGGAGAGCTCCGCAATGCGGTCGGTCTTGTCGCGCAGCGTACCCAGCTGTTGCTGGAACAGCACGGTTTGCAGGCGCGGCAAGTGATCTTCCAGACGTTTTTTACGGTCACTATTAAAGAAGAACTCGGCATCCGCCAGACGTGGGCGCACGACCTTCTCGTTACCGGAGATAATCTGGATCGGATCTTTGGATTCGATGTTCGCCACAAAGATAAAGTTCGGCAGCAGTTTGCCGTCGTTGGCGTAAACCGGGAAGTACTTCTGGTCACCCTTCATGGTGTGAACCAGCGCTTCTGCCGGAACGGCCAGGAATTTCTCTTCGAACTTCGCGGTCAGCACAACCGGCCATTCCACCAGAGAGGTCACCTCTTCCAGCAGGCTGTCGCTCAGGTCAGCGTTTCCGCCAATCTGGCGTGCCGCTTCTTCGGCGTCCGCTTTGATTTTAGCTTTACGCTGTTCGTAGTCGGCAATGACCTTACCGCGCTCCAGCAGGATCTGTGGATACTGGTCTGCGTTATCGATGGTGAATTCCGGCTCGCCCATAAAGCGGTGGCCGCGGATCACGCGATCGGACGCCACGCCCAGAATGGTCGCAGGGATGACGGTATCGCCGAGCAACAGGGTCACGGTATGAACCGGACGCACGAAGTGCACGTCGGACGCGCCCCAGCGCATCAGTTTTGGAATCGGCAGCTTAGCCAGCGAGGTTGCAATCATGTTTGGCAGCAGCGCTTCTGCGCTTTCGCCTTTCACATGAGCGCGATAGAGCAGCCACTCGCCTTTGTCAGTGGTCAGACGCTCAGCCTGGTCCACGGTGATCCCGCAGCCGCGCGCCCAGCCTTCAGCCGCTTTGCTCGGCTTGCCTTCAGCATCGAATGCCTGTGCAATGGCCGGGCCACGTTTTTCCACTTCACGATCCGGCTGTGACGCCGCCAGGCTGGCCACTTTCAGCGCCAGACGACGCGGTGCAGCAAACCACTCAATTTTACCGTGCGCCAGGCCGGCGTTATCCAGCTCGGCAGTCACGTTCGCAGCAAAAGATTCAGCCAGGCTGCGCAGGGCTTTTGGTGGCAGCTCTTCGGTGCCGATTTCCACCAGGAAAGTTTTCTCAGACATGGCCGCCTCTTATTTGTTTCGGTTGCACATCGGGAAGCCAAGGGCTTCACGGGACGCATAGTAAGCTTCTGCAACGGCTTTGGTCAGGGTGCGAATACGCAGAATATAACGCTGACGTTCAGTCACGGAGATAGCTTTGCGGGCGTCCAGCAGGTTGAAGCTGTGGGCGGCCTTCAGAATACGCTCGTAGGCTGGCAGCGGCAGCGGAGTCTCCAGCGCCAGCAGTTGCTGCGCTTCTTTCTCGTACTGCTCAAAGCAGGTGAACAGGAAGTCCACGTCCGCATATTCGAAGTTATAAGTGGATTGTTCCACTTCGTTCTGATGGAACACGTCGCCGTAGGTGGTTTTACCCAGCGGGCCGTCGCTCCAGACCAGGTCGTAAACGCTATCTACGCCCTGAATATACATCGCCAGACGTTCCAGACCGTAGGTGATCTCACCGGTGATCGGTTTACATTCCAGACCACCCACCTGCTGGAAGTAAGTGAACTGCGTCACTTCCATGCCGTTCAGCCACACTTCCCAGCCCAGACCCCAGGCACCCAGCGTTGGGTTTTCCCAGTTATCTTCCACGAAACGAATATCGTGAATGGTTGGATCCATACCCAGCTCTTTCAGCGACCCGAGGTACAGCTCCTGGATGTTGTCCGGAGAAGGTTTGATGACGACCTGGAACTGATAGTAGTGCTGTAAGCGGTTCGGGTTTTCACCGTAACGACCATCGGTCGGACGACGGGATGGCTGCACATAGGCGGTGGCCATTGGCTCTGGCCCCAGTGCGCGCAGGCTGGTCATTGGGTGTGAGGTGCCGGCGCCAACTTCCATGTCCAAAGGTTGAACAATGGTGCAGCCCTGGCGAGCCCAGTAATCCTGTAACGTCAGGATCAGGCCCTGGAAGGTCTTGGTATCAAACTTTTGCATAGTATTTCGTGCTGGATACGTGTGGTTTTAAATGGAAGGGATCAGTATACCCGTCGGCTGGAAGATATACAGTACGAAACGGGGGTGTTTAAGGAAAATTGGGAAATAAGCGGGCTAGCCCGCGGCAGAAAGCGGCCTGGCAGGCTGTTTGCAGCGGGATTAACGCATAGAAAGATGTAAAAACTGCCCTTCTGCATCAAAAGAACAGACAAAGTTCTCATTGCGGGATGTCAGGCCGCGCATCTCATAACTGCCCTGGAACTGTTCAAACCCAGTCACGTCGATAGTCTGCGTACCGGTATTGTAACGGTGAGCTGCTTCGCCACGGCATAACGCCTCCATATCCAGCGACCGCGTTGGGCTTACCTTGAGGTTCTGCGCGGTTTGCGGCGGTGGCGCATCTGACGAGCTACACCCCGCCAACAGCGCAGGTAACAGCAGTAACATTGCTCGCATCATCATATTTATTATCGCCCTTAGCGGTGGCGGTTATTTTTACACTCTACGCTTTATAGAATAAGGTGACCTATTCTGCGAATCAGGCCACGCCTGGGCAAGACGGACCGGCCTAAACTCAGATTTATCCAGTGAGCGGCTGGTGATAATCAAGAGTCATACCCTTTTTAATGAGGAAACCGAGGGAAGGATGCAGGAAAAAATTAGCTGGATTGATAATCTGCGAGGGATCGCCTGTTTAATGGTAGTGATGATCCATACTACCACCTGGTATATTACCAACGCCCACAGTGTCAGCCTGGTTAACTGGGATATTGCCAATATTTTGAACTCTGCGTCGCGCGTCAGCGTGCCGCTTTTTTTTATGATTTCCGGTTTTCTCTTTTTTGGTGAGCGTAGTGCCCGCCCAAGACACTTTTTACGCATCGGGCTCTGCCTGCTGTTTTATAGCCTGGTGGCTTTCCTCTACATCACACTGTTCACTTCAATTAACAGCGAACTTTCGCTGACAAACCTGCTGCAGAAGCCGGTTTTCTATCACTTGTGGTTCTTCTTCGCGATTATCGTTATCTACCTGATGTCACCGCTCATCCAGGTCAAGAACGTCAGCGGGAGGATGCTACTGGCGCTGATGGTGGTAGTCGGCGTGGTGGCGAACCCGAATACGGTATCGCAAAAGATCGGCGGTTTTGAATGGCTGCCCATTAATCTCTATATCAATGGCGATACTTTTTACTACGTGCTGTACGGTATGCTCGGCCGCGCGCTGGGCATGATGGATACACGTAAACCCTGGCTGACCGGCTTATCTACCGCCCTGTTCCTGACGGCGGTGCTGGTTATCTCGCGGGGTACAATGCACGAACTGCAATGGCGCGGAGCCTTTGCGGACACCTGGTATCTCTACTGTGGCCCTGCGGTCTTTATCTGTGCGATGTCGCTTCTGATCATTGCCAAAAACACCATGAACAGCCGGCCCTTGCCGATACTGGGGCTGATCTCCCGCCACTCGCTGGCGATTTATGGTTTCCATGCGCTGGTGATCCACGCCCTGCGTACGCGCGGCATAGAGCTGAAGAGCTGGCCATTGCTGGATATCGTCTGGATTTTTACCGTCACGGTGGCGGTGAGTCTGCTGCTATCGATGCTGTTGCAGCGTATTGATACGCGCCGTTTTGTCAGTTAATCAAGGCCGGGCGTGACGCCCGGCTCTATTTTCAGGACATGAGCGGCTGCAGCTGCTGGTAGATCTTGCGGAACACCTCGCGTCGCTCGGCATAGCGTGCGTGACGCGCGGCCTCAGGCGGGTGCTGCTGCTCCAGCGCCAGCTGTGGCAGCAAACTGGCTAAAGGCGTGTTCGGGTTCACTGCGATTTGCGCCAGCCGCGCCGCCCCCAGTGCCGGGCCGACGTCACCGCCGGTACGATAATCGAGCTGATGCCCGCTGATATCTGCCAGCATCTGTCGCCAGTACGCACTCCGTGCCCCGCCGCCGATAAGCGTAATACTGGTGGGGCGCAGTCCACATTCATGTACCACATCCATGCCATCAGCCAGCGCATACCCCACCCCCTCCAGCACCGCACGCGCCAGCTCGGCAGGGCCATGTTGATGCGTTAAACCGAAAAAGACGCCCTTAGCGTTGGGGTTGTTATGCGGCGTACGCTCACCCGAAAGATAGGGCAGGAACCAGACGGCGTCCGCCTCTTCATTTGCTTGCTGCGCCGCGTCAATGAGCGCTGGCACCGTGCCCAGCCCGGTCAGCTTCGCCGCCCAGTCCAGGCATGAGGCTGCGCTTAACATGACCGACATCAGGTGCCATTTCCCTGGCAGCGCATGACAAAAACTGTGCACAGCGCTCTGCGGATTGCTGCGATAGCCGTCACTAACGGCAAAATAGACCCCGGAGGTCCCCAGTGACAGCATCGCTTGCCCGGCATCGGCCATGCCGACACCAACCGCACCTGCGGCATTATCGCCACCGCCCGCCACCACCGGAACGGCAGGCATATTCCAGTCCTGCGCGACAGAGGGGGTGAGCGCACCGGTGATTTCGCTGCCTTCATAGAGTTTGGGCATCTGCTCACGGGAAAGCTGACAGGCATCCAGCATGGTGTCGCTCCAGTCGCGCTTCGCCACATCGAGCCACAGGGTGCCCGCGGCATCCGACATATCACTGGCAAAATCGCCGGTCATCCGCAGACGCAGATAATCTTTTGGCAAGAGCACTTTTGCGACCCGGGAGAAAATCTCTGGCTCATGGCGCTGCACCCACAATAACTTTGGCGCGGTGAAGCCCGGCATCATCAGATTGCCCGTGATGTCACGCGAATCAGGTACCCGCGCTTCTAGCATCGCGCACTCTTCACCGCAGCGACCATCGTTCCAGAGAATCGCCGGGCGTAGTACCTGCTGGTTTTTGTCCAGCAGCGTGGCACCGTGCATCTGTCCGGCAATGCCCAGCGCCTTAACTTCATGCAGGCTATGTTGCGCGCCCAGCGCCTTCATGGCGCGGTCTGTCGCCAGCCACCACTGTTCAGGATCCTGCTCAGACCACAACGGATGCGGGCGCGAGACATCCAGTTTTTCGGTATGCGCAGCCAGCACCTCTCCCTGGGCGCTAAGCAGGATAGCTTTCACACCCGATGTGCCAAGATCGATCCCGATATACATAGTGGTAGCTCCTTAACAAATGACCCGGCAGCATAGTGCGGCCGGGCATACGGGTTGGGCGATTACTTATCAAACATATAATGATTGACCAGGTTTTCCAGCAACTCCTGATGGCCACTCTGGTGCTGCGGAGCCAGGTTATGCTGTTCAGCGTACTTCGCCACCTCCGTCAGTGATAACTGACCTTTCAAAATTTGCTGGCCCAGCTCACTGTTCCAGCCGCCGTAACGTTTTGCCACGCGCTTATCCAGCTCGCCGTCCTCAATCATGCGCGCCGCCACTTTCAGGGAAAGCGCCATGGTATCCATCGCCCCAATATGACCATAGAACAGATCATACTTATCGGTGCTTTGACGGCGCACTTTGGCGTCAAAGTTCAGGCCACCGGTGGTGAAGCCACCCGCTTTGATAATCTCGTACATCACCAGCGCGTTCTCTTCCACGCTCACCGGGAACTGGTCGGTATCCCAGCCCAGCTGCGGATCGCCACGGTTGGCATCGACAGAGCCGAAGATACCCAGCGCGATAGCAGAGGCGATTTCGTGGTGGAACGAGTGCCCTGCCAGGGTGGCATGGTTAGCCTCGATATTCACTTTAATCTCTTTTTCCAGGCCGAACTGCTTCAGGAAGCCATATACGGTCGCCACATCGTAGTCATACTGATGCTTGGTCGGCTCCTGCGGTTTCGGTTCAATCAACAGCGTGCCGCGGAAACCAATTTTATGTTTATGGTCGACCACCATCTGCATAAAGCGCCCAATCTGTTCGCGCTCCTGGCGCAGATCGGTGTTCAGCAGCGTTTCATAGCCTTCGCGGCCGCCCCACAGAACGTAGTTTTCGCCACCCAGTTGATGCGTGGCATTCATGGCCGTCACCACCTGAGTCGCGGCCCAGCTGAACACTTCCGGATCCGGGTTGGTGGCCGCACCCGCACCGTAACGCGGATGCGTGAAGCAGTTAGCGGTACCCCACAGCAGTTTGACGCCGCTTTGTTGCTGTTTCTCAGCCAGCACATCAACCATCTTGGCGAAGTTATTCAGGTACTCTTTCAGCGACGCGCCTTCAGGCGAGACATCCACATCGTGAAAACAGTAATAAGGCACGTTCAGTTTATGGAAGAATTCAAATGCGACGTCAGCTTTACGTTTTGCCAGCTCCAGCGCCTCACCAGGCTGCTGCCACGGGCGGTCAAACGCGCCTACACCAAACATATCGGCGCCATTCCAGCAGAACGTGTGCCAGTAACAGGCGGCGAAACGCAGGTGGTCTTCCATGCGCTTACCCAGCACCAGCTCATCCGGATTGTAGTGACGAAACGCTAATGGATTAGCGGATTTTGGCCCTTCGTAACGAACGCGTTCGAGTTGGTCGAAATAAGCTTGCATATTGAGCTCCATAATCAGGGATACGGCGAAAAAGTGATTCTGGAGTAATAGTGAATAGACATTCCCGCTTGCTCAATTACGTTATTTCACACTGCTATTGAGAGAATGCGCAAACGTGCGCTGGCTCGCAAAATTAATCTGCAGACAAGCTAATTTTTCGGCATTAATTCCAGATCGATGTGTAATTAATGGCTTACGTTTTTTAAAATCCGATCGCGGTCATAAATTCGAAAATAAACCAAATATCATAACGAGAAGATAAAAATCTGTAATTGCCAGCCTGCCTTTCCCCGTTAAGAATTTGTTGCGTCTCCTGCAGTGAAGGTTTCTTTTATCTCAGCATCACCACCCTACAAAAAGGCTATAAAATTATGAAGATAAAGAATCTATGCCTCACCCTCTGCGCTTCTCTCGTTTTGGCGAGCGCGGCGGGTCATGCGAAAGAAGTCAAAATCGGAATGGCGATTGACGATCTCCGTCTGGAGCGCTGGCAAAAAGATCGCGACATTTTTGTGAATAAAGCAGAAGAATTAGGCGCCAAAGTGTTTGTTCAATCTGCCAATGGTAATGAAGAGACCCAGATGTCGCAAATTGAAAATATGATTAACCGCGGCGTCGACGTATTAGTCATTATTCCTTACAACGGTCAGGTATTAAGTAACGTCATCAAAGAAGCAAAACAAGAAGGTATTAAAGTCCTGGCTTATGACCGGATGATTAATAACGCCGATATCGATTATTATATTTCTTTTGATAATGAGAAAGTAGGTGAACTGCAGGCGCAAAGCCTGGTGGCCAAGGTGCCTGAGGGCAATTACTTCCTGATGGGCGGCTCGCCGGTAGATAACAACGCCAAACTGTTCCGCCAGGGACAGATGAAAGTGCTGAAACCTTATATCGACGGCGGCAAGATTAAAGTGGTTGGCGATCAGTGGGCCGATGGCTGGTTACCCGAAAACGCACTGAAAATTATGGAAAACGCGTTAACGGCAAATAACAACCATATTGATGCCGTTGTCGCCTCCAACGATGCCACCGCCGGCGGTGCCATCCAGGCATTAAGCGCCCAGGGGCTGGCAGGTAAAGTCGCCATCTCCGGCCAGGATGCCGACCTCGCTGGGGTTAAACGCATTGTTGCCGGCACGCAGACCATGACGGTCTATAAACCCATCACCGAGCTGGCAACCACCGCAGCAGAAATTGCCGTTGAGCTGGGCAACGGTCAGCAGCCTAAAGCGGATGCGTCGTTGAATAATGGCCTGAAAGATGTCCCTGCCCGCCTGCTGACCCCTATCGAAGTCAATAAAGAGAACATTGACGCCACGGTCATCAAAGACGGCTTCCATAAAAAGAGCGAACTCTAATCCAGTATGGCCCCCACCTCCGGGGGCCTGATCTCTCCTCAGGGCATGCGGGGCAGTTATGTCTTATCTACTGGAAATGAAAAGTATCACCAAAGCGTTTGGCGCCGTGAAAGCGGTCGATAACGTTAGTCTGCGCTTAAATGCCGGGGAAATTGTCTCGTTATGCGGTGAAAATGGCTCCGGCAAGTCCACGCTCATGAAGGTGCTGTGCGGCATTTATCCCCACGGCAGCTATGACGGCGAAATCGTCTTCGCGGGCGAGACATTACAGGCCAGCCACATTCGCGATACGGAGCGCAAAGGCATCGCCATCATTCATCAGGAGCTGGCGCTGGTGAAACACCTCACGGTGCTGGAAAACATCTTTCTCGGTGCCGAGCTAAGCCGCCACGGCGTACTGGATTACGACACCATGACTTTGCGCTGCGAGAAACTGCTGGCGCAGGTGAGCCTGGCGATCTCGCCCGATACCCGGGTCGGCGACTTAGGGCTGGGGCAACAGCAGCTGGTGGAAATTGCCAAAGCGCTCAATAAACAGGTGCGCTTGTTGATCCTCGACGAACCTACGGCGTCCCTCACCGAACAGGAGACCGCGGTATTGCTGGACATCATTCGTGACCTGCAAAACCACGGGATTGCCTGCATCTATATTTCTCACAAGCTGAACGAAGTGAAAGCCATCTCTGACACCATCTGCGTGATTCGCGATGGGCAGCATATTGGCACCCGTGCCGCAGAGGGGATGAGTGAAGATGACATCATTACCATGATGGTGGGACGTGAGCTGACGGCGCTCTACCCCAACGCACCCCACACCATTGGAGAAGAGGTGCTGCGCGTGGAGCACCTCACCGCGTGGCACCCGGTGAACCGCCACATTAAGCGCGTGAACGATATCTCCTTCTCTTTGCATCGGGGTGAGATCCTCGGTATCGCCGGCCTGGTGGGCGCCGGGCGTACCGAAGCGATGCAGTGCCTGTTTGGCGTCTGGCCCGGCCGGCGCGAAGGGGCCCTCTTTATCGACGGGCAACCGGTCACCATCAACAACTGTCAGCAGGCCATCACCCTGGGTATCGCCATGGTGCCGGAAGATCGCAAGAAAGATGGCATCGTGCCGGTCATGGCGGTGGGGAAAAATATCACCCTCGCGGCTCTGGATCAGTTCTCCGGAACCCTGAGCAGCCTGGATGACGCTGCCGAGCAGCACTGTATTTTACACTCCCTGCAACGTCTGAAGGTCAAAACCTCATCGCCCGATCTGGCGATTGGTCGCCTGAGCGGCGGTAACCAGCAGAAGGCGATTCTGGCCCGCTGCCTGCTGCTCAATCCACGCATTTTAATTCTCGATGAGCCCACGCGCGGCATCGACATTGGCGCGAAATATGAAATCTACAAATTGATTAACCAGTTAGTGCAGCAGGGCATTGCCGTCATTGTGATCTCCTCAGAACTGCCTGAAGTGCTGGGGCTGAGCGATCGGGTGCTGGTTATGCACGAAGGGAAACTCAAAGCCAACCTGAAAAACCAGAACCTGACGCAGGAGCAGGTAATGGAAGCCGCATTAAGGAGCGAACGTCATGTCGAAAAGCAACCCGTCTGAAGTGAAAGTCGCCGTGCCAACGCCAGGGGCCTTTTCGGGTCTAAAAGCGCTGAATTTGCAGGTCTTTGTGATGATCGCCGCGATTGTGGCGATCATGCTGTTCTTCACCTGGATGACGGACGGCTCTTATCTCAGCGCGCGTAATATCTCTAACCTGCTGCGTCAGACCGCCATAACTGGCATCCTGGCGGTGGGCATGGTGTTTGTGATTATCTCTGCGGAGATCGACCTTTCGGTCGGGTCGATGATGGGGCTGCTGGGCGGCGTGGCGGCGATTTTTGATGTCTGGCTGGGCTGGCCGCTGCCGCTGACCGTGGTTGTTACCCTGCTGCTCGGCTTGCTGCTCGGAACCTGGAACGGCTGGTGGGTGGCCTACCGTAAAGTACCCTCATTCATTGTGACCCTCGCCGGGATGCTGGCCTTCCGCGGCATTCTGATTGGTATTACCAACGGCACCACCGTGTCGCCCACCAGCGCCTCTATGTCGCAGATTGGTCAAAGTTACCTCTCCGATAGTATCGGCTTTACCCTGGGCGCCATTGGCCTGATGGCGTTTGTCGCCTGGCAGTGGCGTGGCAGAATGCGTCGCCAGGCGCTGGGGCTCGCCGCCCCCACCGCGGCACCATTCGTGGGGCGTCAGGCGCTGACGGCGGTGATCGTGCTGGGTGCTATCTGGTTGCTTAACGACTATCGCGGCGTACCGACGCCGGTGCTGTTGCTGGTTTTACTGCTGCTGGCGGGAATGTTCATGGCGACGCGCACCGCATTTGGTCGCCGAATTTATGCCATCGGCGGCAACATTGAAGCCGCTCGCCTTTCCGGCATTAACGTTGAGCGCACTAAGCTCGCCGTCTTTGCTATCAACGGCCTGATGGTGGCGATTGCCGGGCTGATTTTAAGCTCACGTCTGGGAGCCGGTTCACCCTCTGCGGGCAATATCGCCGAGCTGGATGCGATTGCCGCCTGTGTGATTGGTGGAACCAGTCTCGCCGGGGGGATTGGCAGCGTGGCGGGTGCGGTGATGGGGGCATTTATTATGGCGTCTCTGGATAACGGAATGAGTATGATGGACGTGCCGACATTCTGGCAATATATCGTTAAGGGCGCCATTTTGCTGCTGGCGGTATGGATGGATTCCGCCACCAAGCGACGTGCCTGAAGATAAATCGGTCACCTGTCAATGACACTGGGAAAAGCGTGCCATGTTTGAGAAGCGCCACCGCATTACGTTGTTGTTCAATGCCAATAAAGCCTACGACCGCCAGGTGGTAGAGGGCGTTGGTGAATATTTGCAGGCGTCGCAATCGGAGTGGGACATCTTTATCGAAGAGGATTTCCGCACCCGCATCGAAAACATTAAAGACTGGTTGGGTGACGGTGTGATCGCCGACTACGACGATGACGTCATCCAACAACTGCTGAAAGATGTCGACCTACCCATCGTGGGCGTCGGCGGGTCCTATCACGCGCCGGAAAATTATCCCGGCGTGCACTACATCGCGACCGACAACCACGCGCTCGTTGAGAGCGCGTTTCTGCATTTGAAAGAAAAAGGGGTACATCGCTTCGCCTTCTATGGCCTGCCCGCCTCCAGCGGCAAACGCTGGGCTGCCGAGCGGGAGTATGCGTTCTGTCAGCTGGTGGCGAAAGAGAAGTATCGCGGGGTGGTCTATCAGGGGCTGGAAACTGCGCCGGAAAACTGGCAGCACGCGCAGAACCGCCTGGCCGACTGGCTGCAAACCTTGCCGCCACAAACCGGCATCATCGCCGTGACGGATGCCCGCGCACGCCATGTGCTGCAGGTTTGCGAGCATCTGCACATCCCTGTACCAGAAAAACTGTGCGTGATTGGCATCGATAACGAAGAGCTGACCCGCTATCTGTCACGGGTGGCGTTATCGTCAGTGGCGCAGGGAACTCGCCAGATGGGGTATCAGGCCGCCAAGCTGCTGCACCGCCTGCTGGATAATGAACATCTCCCTTTGCAACGCCTGCTGGTGCCGCCGGTACGCGTGGTGGAACGTCGCTCTACCGATTACCGTTCGCTTAACGATCCGGCGGTTATTCAGGCCATGCACTACATCCGCAACCATGCCTGCAAAGGCATAAAGGTGGATCAAGTCCTGGATGCGGTGGGGATTTCCCGCTCAAATCTGGAGAAGCGTTTTAAAGAGGAGGTGGGGGAGACTATCCACGCGGTGATCCACGCCGAGAAACTGGAGAAAGCGCGCAGTCTGTTAATTTCGACCTCACTCTCTATCAACGAAATTTCGCAAATGTGTGGTTATCCGTCGCTGCAGTATTTCTATTCGGTATTTAAAAAAGAGTACGACACCACGCCGAAGGATTATCGCGATCGTCATAGCGAAGTATTAATTTAACGCTGAATGAGCAAAGAAAAACGCCTTCCGGATGGAAGGCGTTTTTATAAGATAACAGATTACATATGGGCGGCAATTAAGCGCTGATTATCCTGATACATTGAGAACAGGTAATTGTTATAGCGCTGCCCCTGCGTCGAGTACCCTTTCAACTTGTGAATCATGGTGCTCGCCGTCACTTCCTGGTCCGCTTTACGCAACTGAGCGCGGGACTTACGGAATGAGTTGTACGCCGGGTGCGTATTCAGGTTCACCACGTAGGCATTGACCGAATCTTTGACGGAATCAAAGTGCGAGTAGCCACGAACTTTGCCCGGTGCATTACAGCTGCCTTTTCCGCACTTCATGCCGAACAGGTTGTTGTTGCTACGGGCCAGCTTAGAGGTACCCCAACCGCTTTCTGCTGCGGCCATGGTTGCCACCATGCTGCCTGGAATAATATCCACGCGCTCAAGCAAGGTGTTCCACGGAACACGACGGGTATTGCCAGACCAGCTGATCTTGTAACGTTTGGTGATGTCTTTCAGACGTGAGCGCTCAGCTGGAGACCAGCGGCTCGCGTACTGTTTAGATATTAACCAGTTACGATCGGCGGTAATCGCAGCGTTTTGGCTTGTGATATAAGGCATTACCGTCCGGAGAAACGCTTTTTTCCTTGGTGTCCCGGAAGGGTATTTTCGCAAATCAGGAAGTGAACTGCTCTTTACACTATTGCGAGAATACTCTTGTTTACTGCTAACCTTATTACTTACCGTCTTACTGCTTACTTTCTTACTAATATGGGCTTTGTGACTCGTTGTATCCGTGTGCGTCTTCGCAAGCACCCCACCTGAAAATGTCATGGTGAGTAACATGAGTATCGCGGCCCCATATCGTCGTATGGGAATCGATATCATTAGGTCTCCTGGTCGGATTTGAACATTCCAACACCTTATTTTTTTCACAAAATTGAGAGGTGAATCTCAAATCATAACAAAAATACCCTTCCAGAGCACCCTTAGAAATAGTCTAAATCCGAAACCATGTCATCAGGACGCTGCTCAGTTAAGCATCATTTTCTGCAAATTGTGCGCGATATCGCAGATAAGTGGCTAAATTAGCGCGAGATCACTCACCCTTTCGTCTCCTCCCTCAGCCTTTCGTCCAGGGAGGAGTTTGCGCTGCCAGCCTGCTGGCAAAATAGGCAAAACGCTGCGACAGGAATGTAAAATGAAACACTCAGCTTTAGCGCTTGTGTTGTTGCCTGCCATGGCCTGCGCCGACTGGTCGGCCGACGGTTTTCCTGCCTTTCAGGCAGAAGGCACAGGTCTGTACACCGCCCATGCAAAGCTTGCGAAGGGTACACGCCCTTTAAGCCTCATTTTTGACCAGACGTGCTGGCAGCCGGCCGGCCCCGTCAAACTCAATGAGATGCTGTCGCTCAAACCCTGTGAAGGTGATAAGCCACAGTGGCGCCTGTTTCGCGACGGTGAGTATCAAATGCAGATCGATACCCGCTCTGGCACGCCGACACTGATGCTGAGTGTCAAAACCGCCAACGCGCAGACTGTTGCCAGCGTCACCCGTCAATGTCCGAAATGGGACGGCGCGCCGGTGACCCTGGATGTCAGCAGCACATTTCCGGAGGGCAGCGTCGTACGGGATTTCTACAGCAAGCAGACTGCCACCGTTCAACAGGGCAAAATTACTCTGCGACCTGCGGCCAATAGTAATGGCCTGTTGCTGCTCGAGCGCGCCGAAACCGATAAAGCGGCCCCCTTTAGCTGGCAAAACGCCACCGTCTATTTTGTCTTAACCGATCGCTATGTGAATGGCGACCCCAGCAACGACAACAGCTACGGTCGGCACAAAGACGGTATGCAGGAGATCGGTACTTTCCACGGCGGCGATTTAAAAGGGCTCACCAGCAAGCTGGATTACCTGCAGCAGCTCGGTGTGAATGCTTTATGGATCAGCTCCCCTCTGGAACAGATCCACGGCTGGGTAGGCGGCGGCACCAAAGGCGACTTCCCCCACTACGCCTACCATGGTTACTACACGCAGGACTGGACCCGGCTTGATGCCAATATGGGCAATGAGGCAGACCTGCAACAACTGGTCGACGAAGCGCATCGCCGCGGCATCCGTATCCTGTTTGACGTGGTGATGAACCACACGGGCTATGCCACCCTTGCGGATATGCAGGCGTTTCAGTTTGGCGCCCTTTACCTTAAGGGCGATGAGCAAAAAAAGATTCTGGGTGAACGCTGGACCGACTGGAAACCTGCCGCCGGACAGAGCTGGCATAGCTTTAATGATTACATCAATTTCAGCGACAAAGCCGCCTGGGATAAATGGTGGGGCAAGCAATGGATCCGAACCGACATTGGCGATTACGACAACCCCGGCTTTGATGACCAGACCATGTCGCTCGCCTTCTTACCGGATCTGAAAACCGAATCCACCACCCCATCGGGTTTACCAAACTTTTATCAGCACAAACCCGATACCCATGCGAAACCGCTTCCCGATGCCACCCCACGTGATTACCTCGTCACCTGGCTCAGTCAGTGGGTGCGGGATTACGGTATCGACGGCTTCCGGGTCGATACTGCCAAACACGTGGAGCTTGCGGCCTGGCAGCAGTTAAAAGCGCGATCGAGCGAGGCGCTGGTCGCATGGAAGCAGGCGAATCCCGATAAAAAGCTGGATGACGCCCCCTTCTGGATGACCGGTGAAGCCTGGGGCCATGGAGTGATGCGCAGCGATTACTACCAGCACGGTTTTGATGCGATGATCAATTTCGATTATCAGGAGCAAGCGGCCAAAGCGGTGGACTGCCTGTCCGACATGGATCTCACCTGGCAGCAAATGGCAGAGAAATTACAGGACTTCAATGTGCTGAGCTACCTCTCGTCACATGATACACGCCTGTTCCGCGAAGGCGGTTCGCGGGCGGCGGAGCTGCTGTTGCTGGCGCCCGGCACGGTGCAAATCTTCTATGGCGATGAGTCTGCCCGCCCGTTTGGCCCAACCGGCTCGGACCCTTTGCAAGGCACCCGCTCGGAGATGAACTGGCAGGAGGTGACCGGCAAACAGGCGCAGTCCGTGGCGCACTGGCAGTTGCTTGGGCAGTTCCGCGCTCGCCATCCGGCAATAGGTGAAGGTAAGCAAACCACCCTGACGCTGAGCCAGGGGTACGGTTTTGTGCGCCAGCATCATGACGACAAAGTGATGGTGGTGTGGGCTGGGCAACACTAAATCCAAATGCGCGCTTCGCCGCCCCGGCGAGGCGCGCTAAAACAGCATAATTCACTTCCCTAAGGGTTTTTTGCCCTATATAGACGCAAACAAGCCCCGCGGCTTCGATTTGCACCTGCGCAGTTGTAGCGTTAAGGTGAGCCAAATTTACTACAAGCCCGATAGACCACCTGCTATGACCTTTTCACTTTTTGGCGACAAATTCACCCGCCATTCAGGCATTACGCGCCTGATGGAGGATCTCAACGACGGCCTGCGCACACCAGGGGCCATCATGCTGGGCGGCGGAAACCCGGCGCAAATCCCGGCCATGAACAGCTACTTCAGCACCCTGCTGGCCGATATGCTCGAAAACGGCAAAGCCACGGACGCGCTCTGTAATTACGATGGGCCGCAAGGCAAAACCGAGCTGCTCACCGCACTGGCGGATATGCTGCGCAACGAACTGGGCTGGGAGATCGGGCCACAGAATATTGCACTGACAAACGGCAGCCAGAGCGCGTTTTTCTACTTGTTTAACCTTTTCGCCGGACGTCGTGCCGACGGCAGCACCAAAAAGGTGCTTTTCCCGCTGACGCCGGAGTATATCGGCTATGCCGATTCCGGCCTGGAAGAGGATCTGTTCGTCTCCGCGCGTCCAAATATCGAGCTGCTGCCGGAAGGCCAGTTCAAATATCACGTGGATTTTGAACACCTGCACATTGGCGAAGAGACCGGCATGATCTGCGTCTCTCGCCCCACCAACCCCACCGGCAACGTGATTACCGACGAAGAGTTAATGAAACTCGACGTGCTGGCCAATCAGCACGGTATTCCGCTGGTCATTGATAACGCGTACGGCGTACCGTTCCCCGGTATCATCTTTAGCGAAGCGCGCCCGCTGTGGAACCCGAACATTGTGCTGTGCATGAGCCTCTCCAAGCTCGGTCTGCCTGGGAGCCGCTGCGGGATTATCATTGCCAATGAAAAAATCATCACTGCCATCACCAACATGAACGGCATTATTAGCCTCTCGCCTGGCGGCATTGGCCCGGCAATGATGTGCGAGATGATTAAGCGCAACGACCTGCTGCGCCTGTCGAACGAGGTAATTAAGCCGTTCTACTATCAGCGCGTGCAGGAGACGATCGCCATGATTCGTCGTTACCTGCCGGAAGAGCGCTGCCTGATCCACAAACCGGAAGGGGCGATTTTTCTCTGGCTATGGTTTAAAGATCTGCCTATCACCACAGAACTGCTTTATCAGCGCCTGAAAAAACGCGGCGTGCTGATGGTGCCGGGCGATTACTTCTTCCCGGGGCTGGATAAACCCTGGCCGCACACGCATCAGTGTATGCGTATGAACTACGTGCCAGACCCGGAGAAAATCGAAGCCGGGGTAAAAATTCTGGCCGAAGAGATCGATCGCGCCTGGCGCGACGAGGCCTAAGCTCGTCCTCGCAGCCGCGCTGCGCGGAGTGTCACCGGGTCAAGACAGCGTAACGCATGAGTCGGGCAGGCCGCCACGCAGGCAGGCCCGCTCTCGCGATGGGCGCAGCGATCGCACTTCAACGCCTGCGCCCGCTCATCAACCCGTATCACCTGCATTGCCCCAAAGGGGCAGGCGATCACACAGCTTTTACAGCCGATGCAGCGCTGCTGCTCTACCCGCCAGATCCCCGCCTCGCGCTGAATGGCCTGCACGGGGCAGACGCTGGCGCAGGGGGCCTCTTCACATTGATGGCAGGTCACCGCCGTGGTGAACGTCGCCCCCTTCATCACCCGAATGCGCGAAGCAAAGGTCGCTGGGCTGACCGTCGTGCATGATTGATCTTCCTGATGCGCGACCACGCAGGCCACTTCACAGGTGCGGCAACCGATGCACTTTGCCGGGTCCGCGACAATATACGGGTTCATCTCCTGCTCCATCCACGTTGGAAAAAAGTCAGGTTGCCAGAGTGAACGGGGAAGCCGCCTTGATCCCACTACGGTAAACGGCGGATTTAGGGTTCTTGCCAGCAAAACTGGGAAATTGCCCTAAGGTCAGGCCGAATTAATGTGTTCTTTGCAGTAACGCCGCTTCCAGACGGCGGGCGTTAAGCCTGTATGTTTGCGAAAAATCTGTCGGAAATAGCCCACCTCATTAAAACCACAGCGGGTTGCCACCTCTTTAAGCGAAACCGCACCGTTAAGCAGCAATTTTTCCGCCGCCCTCACCCGCTGACGATGAATGGCCTCCGTTAGCGTGAGATGGAACACCCGGCGAAAGACCCGCCCCAGATAATCGGCATTACAGTGAAGCTCTTTTGCCAGCTGGGAGGTGCTCAGGGGTAAATGGAAGCGGGTGCTAATAATCTGGCGGGCCTTCCAGGCTAGGCTCACACCCGCCTCATCGGGCGGCTGTTGGGGGCCGGCCGTAAGAGAGATTTGTTGTAGAATCAGCAGTAAAAGGTACTCCAGCGCCGGACTGCGCTGTAACTTCTCCTGCTCGGTAAGAAACTGTCTGAATAGCGAAATCACCGACGAAGGATCACCGCTTTTGCCGTGTTGATGCACTGCCAACTGCGTCCCCAGTGGCGATCGCAACGCTTGCTCATTCACGTCAAAATGCAGCCAGTAAAAGCGTAAATCGGGGGGGAAATCCTCAATGCCCTGATGGCGACGCTGGGGCCAGAGCAAAAAGCTTTCTCCCGCCTGCACCTCGAAAACCCTATTCTCCTCCTGAATCGTTAATTTCCCTTTTTCGACAAAGATAATCTCCCACGAGGTGAGTTTACGCGCCGGGTGCCGGCCAATACCCCGGGAGATAAAGTACCCGCCATTCTGAACGCTAATCGGAAGTGTTATGGATAATTCAAGCATGGATATTCACTATCTCGCTGAAAATGGCTTTTAAATACGCCTTTTCCATTGATTATTAACAGTTATTCCGTTTTCTTCCCGATCGAAATCACACTTTGACGACGAAGTCGGAATCCTCACCTTTTTATACTTTTCCCTTCCCTTGTCGCCCCAGACTTTCAGTGCAGAATGAATGAGGTACCCCACAGTAACACCTATAAAAATTCTATTACCGAGGAGTTACCTCATGACTTCTACTTCGATTACGCAGAGAGATATCGCCGGGCAGGCCGCTGACGATCGCCTCTCTGTCCGCGAAAAAATAGGCTACGGCCTGGGTGATGCCGGTGGCACCGTCATCACCTGCCTGATCATGAATTTTTTGACCTTTTTCTATACCGATATCTTTGGCTTAACCCCCGCGCTGGTAGGCACGCTGTTTATTGCCTTACGCGTATTCGACGCTATTTCCGATCCCATCATGGGCGTTATTGCTGACCGCACCCAAAGCCGCTGGGGACGTTTTCGTCCGTGGCAACTGTGGATTGCCCTGCCGATTGGGATTATCGGGGTGCTCACCTTCACCGTGCCGGATGCCGGCATGGGCGTCAAAATCATGTGGGCGTTTGGCACATACCTGCTGTTATCGGTGGGCTATACCGCCATTAACGTCCCCTACTGCGCACTCATCAACACCATGACCACGCGCCACAGTGAAGTGATCTCCTGCCAGGCGTGGCGCTTTGTGCTGTGCGGGGTGGCGGGCTTTTTAGTCTCCGTGGGACTGCCATGGCTGGTGGCGGTGCTCGGTAAAGGTGATGCGGCCCAGGGTTATCAGCTTGGCGTAGGGGTGCTCTGCGCCGTGGCGGTAGTCATGTTCCTCTGCTGCTTCTTCTGGGTGCGGGAGCGCGTACCCCTGGCGCTGATGGGCAAATTTACCCTGCGCGAGCACCTCTCCGGGCTGCGTAAAAACGATCAGCTGCTGCTGATGCTGGTGATGTCGTTCTTGCTCATCAATGTTTTTAATATCCGCGGCGGCGGCTACATGTATTTCATCACCTATGTGCTGAAGGGCAGCACAGCTTATACCTCGCTCTTCTTCACCATGGTCACCTTCGCGGCGATCTTGGGCGCGGTGATCGTTAACTATCTCTCCCGACGTAGCGATACGGTCAAACTCTATTACTACACCAACCTGGTGCTGGCTGGGCTGGCGGTAGGGATGTGGTTCCTGCCCGGCGGGCCGGAACATCAAACCCTGTGGCTGGCGGTGATTCTCGGCAACGGCGTGATCCTTGGTTTTACCCTGCCGCTGCACTTCTCGCTAATGGCGTTTGCCGACGACTACGGCGAGTGGAAAACCGGCGTGCGCTCCTCCGGGATGAACTTCGCCTTTAACCTGTTCTTTATCAAACTGGCCTGGGCCTCCAGCGCCGGGATCATCAGTCTGGTATTTATATTTGTCGCTTATCAGCCGGGCACAGGCAACCAGACCGCTACGTCATTGCAGGGGATCACCATGATGGAGACCCTGCTGCCGGCCCTGTTCCACCTGCTACTGGCGATCGCGGTTCGCTGGTGCAGACTCAGTAACCCCATGATGGCGCGCATAGCGACCGACCTGCGTCAGCGCCATGTTCAGTCCTGAGGAGTAGAAGATGTCCATAATGGAACCCGACCTGCATAAATTAAAAATCAGTGACCCTTTCCTGGGTCAGTATCAGCGGCTTGTTCGCGATGTGGTGATCCCCTATCAGTGGGATGCCCTGAACGACCGGATTGCCGAGGCGGAACCGAGTCACGCCATCACAAACTTTCGTATCGCAGCGGGGCTGGAGCACGGTGACTTTTACGGCATGGTTTTCCAGGATAGCGACGTGGCGAAATGGCTGGAAGCCGTCGCATGGTCTCTGTGCCAGAAACCTGACCCCGAGCTGGAGAAAACGGCCGATGAGGTGATTGCTCTGGTCGCTGCGGCGCAGTGTGACGATGGTTACCTCAATACGTACTTTACAGTCAAAGCACCGGACGAGCGCTGGACCAACCTGGCTGAATGTCATGAACTTTACTGTGCAGGGCATATGATCGAAGCGGGCGTGGCCTGGTACCAGGGCACCGGTAAACGTAACCTGCTGGAGGTGGTGTGCAAACTGGCAGACCATATCGACAGCGTCTTTGGCCCGCATGATACGCAGCTCCACGGTTATCCCGGCCACCCTGAAATCGAGCTGGCGCTGATGCGCCTGTACGATGTCACTCAGGAGCCTCGCTACCTTGCGCTGGTAAAATATTTCGTCGAGGAGCGCGGCGCGCAGCCGCACTTTTACGACATCGAGTATGAGAAGCGCGGAAAAACGTCGTACTGGAATACCTACGGCCCGGCGTGGATGGTGAAAGATAAAGCCTATAGCCAGGCGCATCAGCCTATTGCCGAACAGCAGACGGCCATCGGCCACGCGGTGCGTTTTGTCTATCTGATGACCGGCGTGGCACATCTGGCACGCCTAAGCCAGGACGAAGGCAAGCGTCAGGACTGTCTGCGCCTGTGGAACAATATGGCGCAACGCCAGCTATACATCACCGGCGGTATTGGTTCACAAAGCAGCGGCGAAGCGTTCAGTAGCGATTATGATCTGCCTAACGACACCGTCTACGCCGAAAGCTGCGCCTCCATTGGGCTGATGATGTTTGCCCGACGCATGCTGGAGATGGAAGCCAATAGCCAGTACGCCGACGTGATGGAGCGCGCGCTTTACAATACTGTGCTGGGCGGCATGGCGCTCGATGGCAAGCACTTCTTCTATGTTAACCCGCTAGAGGTGCATCCTAAATCGCTGGCTTTTAACCATATTTACGACCACGTGAAGCCTGTTCGCCAACGCTGGTTTGGCTGCGCCTGCTGTCCGCCGAACATCGCCCGCGTGCTGACCTCCATTGGTCATTACATTTATACAGTCCGTGACGATGCGTTGTTCATCAATTTATATGTGGGCAACAGTATGGCGTTCCCGGTAGGAGACCAGGAGTTGCAGTTGCGCATCAGCGGTAACTATCCGTGGCAGGATCAGGTCACTATCACCATTACCTCTCCGGTACCGGTGGAACATACCCTGGCGCTGCGCCTGCCGGACTGGTGCGATGCTCCGCAATTAACGCTGAACGGTGAGACGCTGCAAGGTGAGGTGCGCCAGGGGTATCTGTACCTCAATCGCCGCTGGCAGGAGGGAGATGCGCTGGTGCTCACCCTACCGATGCCGGTTCGCCGGGTGTATGGCAACGGGCAGGTGCGTCAGCAGGCGGGCAAGGTGGCCATCCAGCGCGGTCCGCTGGTTTACTGCCTGGAGCAGGCCGATAACGGCGAGGGGCTGCATAACTTAACCCTGCCCGCCGACAGTACATTCCGTGTCTTTGAAGGAAAGGGGATTTTCGCCCATAAAATGCTAATACAAGCAGAAGGATACTGCCGAAACAGCGAAGACGGCACAAACGCGCCGCTCTGGCAGTACGATCGCGCCCCCTGCCCACCGCAGGCACAGACGCTGACGTTTATTCCGTGGTTTAGCTGGGCTAATCGCGGCGAAGGGGAAATGCGGATCTGGGTAGACGAGGCATAAACCCGCCCCGTGCGACGCGACATCAACCCCGCCGGGCGAACCGCCAGGCAGGGGTAGCACCGCCCGGCGAATGAAGGATGCCCTTTTTCCTGGCGGCAGATTCGCATCATCAGAAGCGCCAGGCGAGCCCGATTATCAGCGTAACGCTATCGTCACGATCGATCATCGGGCTCTTTCTCACCGCATCAGGCAATGCGGCGTAGCGGGCGCTGGCGTTCAGCAGGAGTTGCGACGTAAGCGCATATTGGGCCGAAAGCCCGACGTAAGGCATCCAGCTGTCGCCTGCGGCATACTGCTGCAGGCCGCTGCGGCGTGATTCAGAGGCGGAAACGCCATAGTAATTATCGTTAAGGTTCTCATTGTAATAATAAACGCCCGCGGAGGGCGTCAGGGTAAAACGCGCCATACGAACAGGCTTGAAATAAGCCAGTTCCCCCATCACACCACCGCTTTCGTCCCCGGCATCTGCCGCAAGAGTCAATTTAAGGCTACCCCAGCGCTCGTGGCGATAAAATGCGCCCCCCAGCATGGCAGAGGCCCGGCGTTTATCCAGCTGGCGCATGTGAGCGTCGTCATTATCGTCAGGGTCAAAGTGCAGCGGCATCCAGGAAGCGGTCAAACTCAGTTCGTTTTTCTCATCTTTCCAGATAATCCAGCCCAAAGAAGCCTGGCGCACATAAAAATGATGATCTTCATAGCTGACCAGCGGCACGGCAGAGAGCGTATCGTTATACCCTTTGTAAGGCGATTCGTTATATGCAGCCCCCATGCCCAGGGAAAATTCTGCCGCCATGACGGTAAACGGGGAAAATAAAAGCGCGGCGAGGGTAAATTTATTTTTAAAAGCCATTCCATGCGTCCATTAATAATATTACGACCCGGCGCATAGTAATGGTTACAAAATTCGCGGTGCAATTAAGTTGTTTATATAATATTATATATGAAATCATATAGATGGGCGTTACCCATGCGCAAACTGCAGATCAAACCGCGTGAATTAAAGATCGTCTCGGTCATCGCTGCGACCCGCAGTATCGGCGATGCTGCCGCTCTGTTAGGCATGGCGCAGGCCAATGTCAGCAAATATCTCTCTGATTTTGAGGCACGGGTCGGGCTTAAGGTATTTGAGCGTACCACCCGCCATCTGGCATTGACTCAGTTTGGCGAATCACTGTTGCCTTACATTAACCGTTCACTCAAACAAAACGAGCGACTGATCAATTTCATTGGTGATTACAAGCACGAAAAGCGCGGAAAAGTGACAATATATGCGCCAACAGGAATTATTACCTATCTGGCTCGCTACGTGCTCCATGAAATTAAAAATCTCGAAGACATTCATATTAGCCTGAAGACCTATAATCTCAGCACCAACGAATTCTACGAAGGCGTCACCTTCCCTGATGACTGCGATATTTTAATTACCTATGCGCAACCGAAAGATGAAAACCTGGTCGCCAGCACCCTCACCCAATATTCCATTACTGCGTTTGCTACTCCGCAATATATAAAAAATCATCCGATTAACAGCCCGGACGATCTCATTAACCACTCCTGTATTCTTATCGATTCTATGATCGTCGATGACGCCAACATCTGGCGATTCCGCGCACATCAGAGCGACCAGATACGCGATTACAAAGTCACTGGTAACTATATTTGTGACAACACCCATGCGGCGCTCGAACTGGCGCGTAATCATCTGGGGATCGTCTTCGCGCCAAAAGAGAGCCTGCAAAAAGAGATAGAGCAGGGTTTGATGGTGCCCTGCTTTACCCATCAGGAGGAGTGGTGGCTGGATCTGGTGACCATCTTCCGTAAACGCGAATACCAGCCACTCCGCGTGCAGTATGTGCTGGATGGCGTAATGAATACGCTGCGTAAGCAGATTGAGCAGGCCGCCGTGGGGCAGCCTGCTCAGGGAAGTTAAAACAGCCCCAGGGGCTTATCGGAATAGCTTACCAACAGGCACTTCGTCTGCTGGTAATGTTCCAGCATCATCTTGTGAGTTTCACGTCCGATGCCTGACTGCTTATAACCGCCGAAGGCGGCGTGTGCCGGGTAAGCATGGTAGCAGTTGGTCCATACGCGCCCTGCCTGTATGCCGCGACCCATTTTATAAGCCAGGTTACCGTTACGGCTCCAGACGCCTGCCCCCAGGCCATACTGGGTATCGTTCGCCAGCTCCAGCGCCTCGTCCATGGTTTTGAAGGTGGTCACTGCCAGCACCGGGCCGAAGATCTCCTCCTGGAAGACACGCATATCGTTTTTACCAAACAGGATCGTCGGCTCGAGGTAGTAACCTTCGTTTAAATCGCCGCCAAGCTGTTTGCGGCGCCCGCCGGTTAAGACATCCGCCCCCTCTTTTTTACCGATATCAATATAGTTAAGGATGGTTTCCATCTGCCCGTGAGAAACCTGCGCCCCCATCTGGGTGACGCTGTCCAGCGGGTTGCCGCTGCGGATAGACTCTACGCGGCGAATTGCGCGCTCCATAAAGCGTTCATAGATAGACTCCTGCACCAGGGCACGACTCGGGCAGGTACAGACTTCCCCCTGGTTGAAGGCAAATAAGGCAAAGCCTTCCAGCGCCTTATCGAAAAAGGCATCCTCTTCATCCATCACGTCGGCAAAGAAGATGTTAGGGGATTTGCCGCCCAGCTCCAGGGTCACCGGAATGATGTTCTGGGTCGCGTACTGCATAATCTGTTGTCCCACTTCCGTGGAGCCAGTAAAGGCCACTTTAGCGATGCGTTTCGAGGTCGCCAGATATTCGCCAATCTCGCCCCCTGCACCGTTCACCACGTTCACAACGCCCGGCGGCAACAGATCGCCAATCACCTCCATCAACAGCAATACCGATAGCGGCGTGAGACGCGCCGGTTTCAGCACCACGCAGTTACCGGCTGCCAGCGCTGGCGCCATCTTCCAGCTCGCCATCAGCAGCGGGAAGTTCCACGGAATGATCTGCCCCACCACCCCCAGCGGCTCATGGAAGTGATAGGCCACGGTATCTTTATCTACCTCGCTGATACCCCCCTCCTGGGCGCGAATACAGGAGGCAAAATAACGGAAATGATCGATAGCCAGCGGCACGTCAGCAGCCATGGTTTCACGGATGGGTTTTCCGTTATCCCAGGTCTCTGCCGTGGCTAACAGCTCAAGGTTTTGCTCCATGCGGTCAGCAATTTTAAACAGGATGGCAGCCCTGTCCTGCACCGAGGTTTGCCCCCACCGATCTTTCGCTTTGTGGGCGGCATCCAGCGCCAGGTCGATATCCCGCTTGCCGGAGCTGGCGATTTCGCACAGCGGCTGTCCGGTGACCGGGGTGACATTTTGATAGTAATCGCCGTCGGCCGGAGCAACCCAGTCGCCGCCAATAAAGTTGTCATAACGGGCTTTTAGCTTAAGAGGAAAACCATACTCGCCGGGCAGAATGCGTGATGAGGGAGGATTGTTGGTCATGGCCATCTCCTTGCGTGAAGTGTCCTTCAAAGGTAGACCGCGGCGGTGAAAACAGCGCCAGCCTGCGTCTGCTTTGCGAGCCCCTTCACGCATTACCTTACTTTACGTTCCGTTTTTTGGTCTGAGCCATAATTAAGGTGCACAGGCTCATAAAGGAAGCATAAATGCGGCTATTTATCGGTTTTGATGTCGGTGGAACGCACATAAAACATGGCGTGATCGATGAAGATGGTAATGAACTGGCGGAAGATCAATTTGATACGCCAGAAGATGAAGAGACCTTCAGGCAAAAGTGGCGCGAGGTGGTGCAGGCTTACCAGAAAGATCATGAGATTGCGGCCATTGGCGTGAGTTTCCCGGGCCATATCAATACGCATACCGGCAAAGCGGCTAAGGCCGGGGCGCTGGATTTCCTTGACGATGTGAACCTCTACGACCTGTTTGCAGAGCTTACCGATCTCCCCGTTACCGCCGAAAACGACGCGAACTGCGCGGCGCTGGGCGAACTGTGGCGGGGTGCAGGGCGCGATTATCAGCACTTTGTCTGCATTACGCTTGGCACCGGCATAGGAGGTGGCATCGTGGTGGAGGGCGATCTCTGGCGTGGTTCGCACTACCGCGCCGGTGAGTTTGGAGTGATTCCGGTCGGCAATAATGGCGAAGGGATGCACGAAGTCGCCTCTGCCAGAGGATTGATGGAGGTCTGTCGCCGGGCGCTGGCGGTCTCTGAAGAGGAGATGCCAAAAGGCGAAGCGCTCTTCAAACAGATGGAAAACGATCTGCATCTGCGGGAAGCGGTGGAAGAGTGGGCGCGCTTCCTCGCGCGTGGCATTTACAGCGTAATCTCGATGTTTGATCCGCAAGTGGTATTAATCGGCGGCGGCATCAGCGAGCAGGAGAAAATTTATCAGCTGCTCGACCGTAAGCTGCAATCCTTTGACGAGTGGGAGGCGCTGCAGGTGCCTATTTTGCCCTGTGAACTGGGTAACCAGGCGGGCCGGCTGGGCGCCGTCTGGCTGGCAAAACAGGCACTTTCCCGACGCGAGGCTTAAGGTTGCGGCCTGTCCGCAGCAAAAAGCAGCGCATCGCGCAGCAGGTGGTCGTTCCCACGACGGCGGGTAAAGCCGATGCGGTTGAAGTACTCCAGAATCTGGATCGCCAGCTTGCGCCCCACGTTCAGCCGGTCACGGAAGTCGGCGGCGCAGGTTGACCCTCGCTCCTGATCCAGCTCACGGATCAAACTGGCGAACGCCACAATGCGATCATTGCGGTAGTAACGATCTTTGACGATCGCCGTAATGAGCCCCTGCTGCGCGGCCAGCCTTAGTATCTGGCGCATCTCCTGCTCGTCGGTCGCGGTCTCTCGCGCCAGATCGCGCACCCACCAGGGCTCATCACCAAATAGCCCTTCCGCCTTTTGCCAGATGGCGCGCTGCGCATCGGTAAAGCCGGCTTTATGATGCGGCAGGTGCAGCCAGCCATGATAGCTGTGCAGATCCCCATTCTCGCGCATCCTTTCTATCAGCAGCAGGACCAGGGCTTCATCTTCCGTTGGCAGTGACATACGCCGCAGGCGTTCACGGCCTGGCCCCGGCTCATCCTGGTGCTGATGATGGTAAGCGCTAAGCACATCAAGAATTTTACGCTGCCAGCGGGCGGCAATCTCGGTACTTAGCAGCATGGATCCGGCCTGGATAAAATCGGGATGACGCGTCAGCTCGCGTAGCCCTTCCTCACTGCGCTGGCGCGCCCAGGCGAACTCCAGCAGATTGACCGCCCCGCGCTCCAGATGCTGACGCAGCGCCGCACGATCGTCCGGTGCTTTCGCAAGCTGCGCCAGCCAGTGCAGATATTCAGGTTTACGTTTGCCACGGCGCGGCGGATGAAGGGTAACGACGCGCGCCCCCGCCAGCGTAACGCGTGCCGAGATGTCCCGCAGTACCAGCCGATCGTTATCAGCCAGCCACAACGGGTTATCCAGCACCAGCTCGGCCAGATCGTTTTCCAGCAGCGACACGCGGCCGGTCACGTGACTGGCCGCGTGGTGAATATGCAGAGGCTGCCACTGACTCAGGGACAATTCGCCCTGCAGGGCCACGATCACCCGCGTCGACGGCGCCGGCGGTGCGTCAGACAGCAGCCAATCGCCCCGGCTAAGCTCTTCTTTCTCAGCATCGCCCGCAATGTTCAGGGCAATACGCTGCCCGGCATGGGCCTGCTCCGTGGGCTGATTTTGCGCATGCAGACCGCGCACACGCATGCTTTTATTGACCCCGGTCAGCCAGAGGCTATCACCCACCTTCACATCACCGCTCAGGGCCGTGCCGGTGACCACCAGCCCCGCCCCCTTCACGGTAAAGGCCCGGTCAATGGCCAGACGAAAACGTTGATGCCCCGCCTGCTCGCGGGCCGGAAGCTGTTGCAGATGGTCGCGCAGGGCGTCAATACCCTGCCCCTGGGTTGCGACAGTGACAAACAGCGCCGCATCGCCAAATCCATATTCCGCCAGGGTAGCCTGCACCTCTTCACGCACCGCCGCCACGCGCGCATCGTCAACGCGATCGGCTTTGGTCAGCGCCACGGTGAGCTGGGGACTGCCGGTGAGCTGCAGAATGTGCAAATGCTCACGCGTTTGCGCCATCACGCCATCGTCGCAGGCCACCACCAGAAGCGCATGGTCGATACCCCCCACCCCCGCCAGCATATTCGAGAGAAATTTTTCATGCCCCGGAACGTCAATAAACCCCAGCACGCGGCCATCCGGCTGCGGCCAGTAGGCATACCCGAGGTCGATGGTCATGCCGCGTTTTTTCTCTTCCGGCAGGCGATCGGCGTTAATCCCCGTAATCGCCTGCAACAACGTCGTTTTGCCATGGTCAACGTGACCCGCAGTGGCAATAATCATTTCAGCAACATCTCCAGAAACAGGGTTTGATCTTCCAGACAGCGTAGATCCAGCCACAGCCGGCCATTTTTGATACGGCCAATCACCGGAACGGGCAGCGCCCGCCAGCGTGAGGCCAGTGCCTCTAACTGGCTGCCGCGTCCTTCGCGCGGGGTGAACGTCAGCGCTGCGCCAGGCAATCTCTCCACCGGCAGGGAACCGCTGCCGGGCTGTGACAGGCAAGGCTCAACGCGCACCTCAAAGTCCGAATAGTGCGGGGCAACCTGCGCCAGAAGCGTCTTGCCCAGCTGATGTAGCGAGGCGGCATCACGGCTTAGCAGACGCAAGGTGGGCAGGCGTTCGGTCAGCTTCTCTGGGTGTAAATAGAGCCGCAGCGTCGCTTCCAGCGCGGCGAGCGTCATTTTGTCGGCGCGCAGGGCGCGCTTCAGCGGGTGCTGCTGCAATTTGGCAATCAGCTCACGTTTACCGACGATAATGCCGGCCTGCGGACCACCGAGTAGCTTGTCGCCGGAGAAGCTCACCAGGCTTACCCCCGCGGCAATCAACTCCTGCGGCATCGGCTCTTTCGGCAGACCAAACTGGCTCAGATCCACCAGCGAGCCGCTGCCTAAATCGGCAACGACCGGTACATTCATCTCCCGACCCATTTGCGCCAGTTCGACTTCATCCACCGCGTGGGTAAAGCCTTCAATCGCATAATTGCTGGTGTGCACTTTCATGAGCAGCGCGGTATTTTCATTGATCGCCGCGCGATAGTCTTTGGCGTGGGTGCGGTTGGTGCTGCCTACTTCCCGCAGACTACATCCCGCCTGCAGCATGACGTCCGGAATGCGGAACGCGCCGCCAATTTCAACCAGCTCACCGCGCGATACCACCACCTCTTTCTGTGCCGCCGTCGCCGCCAGCATCAGCAGCACGGCGGCCGCGTTGTTATTCACGATGCAGGCGTCTTCCGCGCCGGTGAGTTGACACAACAGTTCTGCCAGCGGGCGATCCCGATGACCTCGCCCGGCGCCGTCCAGGTCGTACTCCAGCGTCACCGGCTGGCGCATCGCCTGGGTGACCGCCGCAACCGCCTCTTCCGCCAGCAGCGCACGTCCCAGATTGGTGTGCAGTACGGTGCCCGTCAGGTTAAATACCGGACGTAGCCCTGGTGGCGTGTCCGCCGCCAGCCGTTTTTCCACTTCCAGAAACCAGTCCCACTGCGGCAGCGCCTGCTGTTGACGAATAGCGTCACGGGCTTCTGCCTGTAACAGGCGCAACGCTTCGACCGTGCGGACATGACCAAACTTCTCCACGACGGGGAGAAGCCTGGGGTCGCGAAGCAGACGATCGGTGGCGGGTAGCTGGCTGTAGAGAGAGTGCTGAGTAGTCATGAAAGTGCCTGGCTGTTGGGTCTCTTCCCCCCTCCCGACGGGAGAGGGAGTCAATATGAAGAGGGATTGTACAGCCTGGCGCCAGGAAGTGTTATAGGTGACATCACGCCTTTGGCGGTTCAGTGCGAGCAAAGCTTTCGCGCTGGAAGAGGGTTTCGGCCAGTTTGACCAGCAGTGGACGCTCGACGCACCAGCCCGGCGAGACGCGGCGGAAATTGAGATAACCAATGGCACAAGCAATGGCGATGGTCGCCAGGTTAACGCTGTCGGTGGCCAACTTGCCCTCGCGAATCAGGGTTTCGCACCAGTCGAGGCTGCGGCTGATTTTTTCACGCTGACGCAGCAACTCTGCTTCTGATTGCTGTGCGGGCGGGCGGGCCTGCTCACGCACGGAGGCCAGAGCCGCATCCATAATGCCGTCGGCCAGCGCTTCGATCTGGCGGATGTAGAGCGCCGCCTTCGGCTCGCGCGGCACCATCGCCGGGGCGATATCCAGCTTTTCTATGTATTCGGCAATGATCGGTGAATCAAACCAGTATTCGCCATCATCCGTCACCAGCGCGGGTACTTTGCCCAGCGGGTTGTACTGCGCCACGCCATTGTCGGCGTTATAGGGCTGTTCGTTGATGAACTCGAAGGTGATCCCCTTCTCCAGCAAAAGAATGGAGATCTTCCGGACAAAGGGACTGGTATAACTGCCGATAAGTTTCATTGCCTGCTCCTGTATGCCAACAAAAGGTTAAGTATGGCTCAGGCAAAGAGAAAAAGGCAGGCCACCTCCGTCGGTGAGATTACGGGTGCCAGGCAGAGATCATTCAACTCACAGATAATGTTGCTCACTTTCATACCGTTTAGTTCTCCCATGACAGACTCTGCGCCCGATCACATCCAGAGTAATCTGCATAAAAATATTTTGTGAATTTCATCACAATTCATAAACAAACCAGAGCCAGCATTATGTGACAAACCTCACATTTTTGTGCCGAATCAGCCACTTTATTGACCACTGTATTTTTTTTACACGTCATATTTGTGACACGGATCACGTCAATAATCTGCGCACCCCCTACATTTACGTGATTGAGATCACACAAAATTCCGCTCGCTGGACACCATAACGATTCAGTGCCAGATTTCACACATTCGAACAGGGCTGGGCTACCTCTGCCACCGCATTAACAACAAACCTCGGGCTACTAGCCTGCGTACACAAAAGAAGGGGTGTTTTATGTCATCCGATTTCAAGATCAAAGTTCAAAGCTTTGGTCGTTTCCTCAGCAATATGGTGATGCCAAACATCGGCGCGTTTATCGCGTGGGGTATCATCACTGCATTGTTCATTCCGACAGGGTGGTTGCCTAACGAAACGCTGGCAAAACTTGTTGGCCCAATGATTACTTACCTGCTGCCACTGCTCATCGGTTATACCGGTGGTCGTCTGGTGGGCGGTGACCGCGGCGGCGTAGTGGGTGCCATTACCACTATGGGCGTGATCGTCGGTGCAGATATGCCAATGTTCCTCGGCGCGATGATTGCCGGTCCTCTGGGCGGCTGGGCGATTAAGAAATTCGACGTCTGGGTGGATGGTAAGATCAAGTCCGGCTTCGAAATGCTGGTGAACAACTTCTCTGCGGGCATCATCGGGATGATCCTCGCAATTCTGGCGTTCCTCGGCATTGGCCCTGCGGTTGAAGTTCTGTCCAAAATTCTGGCGGCAGGCGTTAACTTCATGGTGGCGCACGACATGCTGCCGCTGGCGTCTATCTTTGTTGAACCGGCGAAAATCCTGTTCCTCAACAACGCCATTAACCACGGTATCTTCTCCCCGCTGGGTATTCAGCAGTCGCATGACCTCGGCAAGTCCATCTTCTTCCTGATTGAAGCCAACCCGGGTCCGGGTATGGGCGTGCTGCTGGCGTATATGTTCTTCGGTCGCGGCAGTGCAAAACAGTCTGCAGGCGGCGCGGCGATCATCCACTTCCTGGGTGGTATCCACGAAATTTACTTCCCGTACGTGCTGATGAACCCACGTCTGATCCTGGCCGTTATCCTTGGCGGTATGACCGGCGTGTTCACCCTGAGCGTGCTGGGCGGTGGTCTGGTTTCTCCGGCCTCCCCAGGTTCTATCCTGGCGGTACTGGCGATGACCCCGAAAGGCGCTTACTTCGCTAACATCGCCGCTATCTGTGCGGCCATGGCGGTCTCCTTTGTGGTCTCGGCTATCCTGCTGAAAACCAGCAAGGTGAAGGAAGAAGACGATATCGAAGCGGCAACCCGTCGTATGCACGACATGAAGGCGGAATCCAAAGGCGCAACCCCGCTGGCGGCAGGCGATGTCTCTAACGACCTGAGCCACGTGCGTAAAATCATCGTTGCCTGCGACGCCGGTATGGGCTCCAGCGCAATGGGTGCAGGCGTACTGCGTAAGAAAGTGCAGGACGCGGGCCTGACCAACATCTCCGTCACCAACAGTGCTATTAACAGCCTGCCGGGGGACGTTGACCTGGTCATCACCCACCGCGACCTGACCGAACGCGCGATGCGCCAGGTGCCGCAGGCGCAGCACATTTCGCTGACCAACTTCCTCGACAGCGGCCTGTACACCAGCCTGACCGAACGTCTGGTTGCTGCGCAGCGTCACGAAAGCAACGAAGTGAAAGTGCGTACCAGCCTGCAGGACAGCTTCGACGAGAGCAACGCGCATCTGTTCCGACTGGGCGCGGAAAACATCTTCCTTGGCCGTACTGCTACTACGAAAGAAGAAGCCATTCGCTTTGCGGGTGAGCAGTTGGTTGCCGGCGGTTACGTTCAGCCAGAGTACGTTGAAGCGATGCTGGAACGTGAAAAACTGACCCCGACCTACCTGGGCGAATCCATTGCGGTTCCACACGGTACGGTTGAGGCGAAAGACCGCGTACTGAAAACCGGCGTTGTGTTCTGCCAGTATCCGCAGGGCGTACGTTTCGGTGAAGAAGAAGATGACATCGCCCGTCTGGTGATTGGTATCGCCGCACGCAACAACGAGCACATTCAGGTGATTACCAGCCTGACCAACGCCCTCGACGATGAAACCGTCATTGAGCGTCTGGCTAACACCACCAGCGTTGAAGAAGTGCTGGCGTTGTTGAATAAGTAAGTTCGTTCTCTTCCCTCTCCCCCATGGGGAGAGGGCTAGGGTGAGGGGAAAAGTTCCTCACCCCAGCCCTCTCGGGTAAAAACATTAATGAAGGTTAACACTATGAAAGCATTACATTTTGGCGCAGGTAATATCGGTCGTGGATTTATCGGCAAACTGCTGGCAGACGCGGGCATTACGCTGACATTCGCCGATGTGAATCAGGTAGTCCTCGATGCCCTGAATGCCCGTCATAGCTATCAGGTGCACGTGGTGGGTGAAAACGAACAGGTAGATACCGTGAGCGGTGTTAACGCGGTCAGCAGCATTGGCGACGAGGTCATTGACCTGATCGCTGAAGTCGACCTGGTAACCACCGCCGTTGGCCCTGTCGTCCTGGAGCGTATCGCCCCCGCCGTAGCAAAAGGGCTGGCCAAACGTAAAGCCCAGGGCAACAACGCGCCGCTGAACATTATCGCCTGTGAAAACATGGTGCGTGGCACCTCCCAACTGAAAGGCCATGTGCTGGCCGCCGTGGCTGAAGAAGATAAAGCCTGGGTTGAAGAGCACGTTGGTTTCGTGGACTCCGCCGTAGACCGTATCGTGCCGCCGTCTGCCTCCGCGACCAATGACCCGCTGGAAGTGACCGTTGAGACCTTCAGCGAGTGGATCGTCGATAAAACCCAGTTCAAAGGCCCCCTGCCCACCATTCCGGGTATGGAGTTGACCGACAACCTGATGGCCTTTGTCGAACGCAAACTCTTCACGCTGAACACCGGGCATGCTATAACCGCCTACCTCGGAAAATTGGCCGGCCATCAGACCATCCGTGACGCGATTCTCGATGAGAAAATTCGCGCTGTGGTAAAAGGTGCCATGGAAGAGAGCGGCGCGGTGCTGATCAAACGCTACGGTTTTGATGCCGAAAAACATGCGGCATACATTCAGAAAATCCTCGGTCGTTTTGAAAACCCGTATCTGAAAGATGACGTCGAGCGCGTGGGCCGTCAGCCGCTGCGTAAGCTAAGCGCAGGCGACCGTCTGATTAAACCGGTACTGGGCACCCTGGAATATGGCCTGCCTAACAAAAACCTGGTCACGGGGATTGCCGCCGCCATGCATTACCGTAGCGCAGAGGATCCGCAGGCTCAGGAACTGGCGCAATTAATTAACGATAATGGCCCACAGGCCGCACTGGCGCAGGTATCCGGACTGGATGCAAATAGCGAAGTGGTTGTGGAGGCGGTTAACGTTTACAACGCAACCAAATGATGCAGGAACTGGCGCAGGTCATCCTGCGCCCGGATAAAAGATTGTCAGATATGCAGGCAATAATGGAACAAACCCAGGCCTTTGAAAATCGTGTGCTTGAACGTCTGAATGCTGGCAAAACTGTACGAAGTTTCCTGATTTCCGCCGTCGAGTTACTCACCGAGGCGGTGAATATCCTGGTGCTTCAGGTGTTTCGCAAAGACGATTACGCGGTGAAATATGCGGTAGAACCGTTACTGGACGGCGACGGACCGCTGGGCGATTTATCTGTCCGCCTGAAGTTAATCTACGGTCTGGGCGTTATTAGCCGACCGGAGTACGAAGATGCCGAACTGTTGATGGCCTTGCGGGAAGAGCTAAATCACGACGGCAATGAGTATGGTTTCACCGACGACGAGATCCTCGGGCCGCTGGGTGAGCTACATTGCGTCACGGCCCTTCCCCCGGCGCCGCAGTTCGATACCAGCGATCCTGAGCTTTACGCCATGCAGAAGCAGCGTTATCAGCAGATGGTGCGCTCCACCATGGTGCTCTCTTTAACTGAGCTGATTTCCCGGATCAGCTTAAAAAAAGCGTTTCAGAAGTAAGCCTGCGCACATTGGTGTATCCTTCCCTGTAATCTCCCCCGTTTTTAGAGTTATTTGTGATGAAAGAAGTCGAAAAGAACGAAATTAAACGCCTGAGCGACCGCCTGGATCTGATCCGCCACCAGATGGCTGGCCTCTCGCTGGTTGAGTCCGCCGAGAAGTATGCCGAGCTGGAAAAAGAGACCGCGACGCTGGAAGCCGAAATTGATCGCCTGCGCGCAGTGAAAAACCACAAGCTGAGTAAAGAAGCGCAGAAGCTGATGGACATGCCGCACCGCCGCCCGATCACCAAAAAAGAGCAGGCTGATATGGGCAAGCTGAAGAAAAGCGTTCGTGGTCTGGTCGTCGTGCACCCGATGACCGAACTTGGCCGTGAAATGGGCCTGAAAGAGATGACCGGCTTTTGTAAGACGCCATTCTGATAATTTCCCCTCCCTCTCTTCCTAAAGAGGCGAGGGAACTGCGCCTTTCTCCCCCTTCCGGGGAGAGGGCCGGGGTGAGGGCATCAGGCCTTACCCCGCCCAAAATTGGCCCAACCAATTCCCCCTTTGACTGTCCACTGGTTCACATTTCCATTATTTCCCATCACAAAATCGTTGCCCAACCATAACATCTGGTTAACCATTCATTGTCATTACCCCTACATCACCCTATTGGCAGGACCACTTTTACACGTATTGTGACGTTGAGATGAGCGCAGACTCACCGCGAACAGGACGGGTGGTCCTCAGGAGACCTGCAATGAGCCTCTGGCAACAAAACTACGATCCGGCCGGCAATATCTGGCTATCGAGCCTGATCGCATCGCTACCCATTCTGTTCTTCTTTTTTGCGCTGATTAAGCTCAAGCTGAAGGGCTACCTTGCCGCGACCTGGACTGTCGCCATCGCCCTGCTGGTCGCGCTGTTCTTTTATAAAATGCCGGTCGATCGCGCGCTGGCTTCGGTTGTCTATGGCTTCTTCTACGGTCTATGGCCCATCGCCTGGATTATTATTGCCGCCGTATTTGTCTATAAAATCTCGGTAAAAACCGGTCAGTTCGACATTATCCGTTCGTCGATTCTCTCCATCACCCCGGACCAGCGCCTGCAAATGCTGATTGTCGGCTTCTCTTTTGGGGCATTCCTGGAGGGGGCGGCTGGCTTTGGCGCGCCGGTGGCCATCACCGCAGCCCTTTTGGTAGGTTTAGGCTTTAACCCGCTCTATGCCGCCGGTCTCTGTCTGATCGTTAACACCGCGCCGGTCGCCTTTGGCGCAATGGGGATCCCGATTCTGGTGGCCGGACAGGTGACCGGGCTGGACAGCTTTGAGATTGGCCAGATGGTAGGACGTCAGCTGCCGTTCCTGACCATTATTGTGCTGTTCTGGATCATGGCGATTATGGACGGCTGGCGCGGCGTGAAAGAGACCTGGCCTGCGGTGATGGTCGCAGGCGGTTCCTTCGCCATCGCTCAGTACCTCAGCTCCAACTTCCTCGGCCCGGAGTTGCCGGACATTATCTCGTCGCTGGTTTCTCTGGTATGCCTGACGCTGTTCCTCAAGCGCTGGCAGCCGGTGCGTATTTTCCGTTTTGCCGATATGGGCGCCTCACACGTCGATCAGACCCTGGCGCGCACTGGCTATACCCCAGGACAAATCATTCGCGCCTGGTCGCCCTTCCTGTTCCTGACGGCAACCGTCACCCTCTGGAGCATTCCGCCGTTTAAAGCCCTGTTCGCCCCTGGCGGCGCGCTGTATGACATGGTGATTAATATCTCCGTACCCTTCCTCGACAAGATGGTCGCGCGTATGCCGCCGGTGGTTAGCGAGGCGTCACCCTATGCAGCGGTCTATAAGTTCGACTGGTTCTCCGCCACCGGTACGGCCATCCTGTTTGCCGCTATTCTTTCTGTGGTGTGGCTGCGCATGAAGCCTGCCGCCGCGGTGCAGACGTTTGCCAGCACGCTGAAAGAGCTGGCGCTGCCGATCTACTCTATCGGGATGGTTCTGGCGTTCGCGTTTATCTCGAACTACTCCGGGCTGTCGTCGACGCTGGCCCTGGCCCTGGCGCATACCGGGCACGCGTTTACCTTCTTCTCGCCGTTCCTCGGCTGGCTGGGTGTGTTCCTGACCGGGTCAGATACCTCGTCCAACGCCCTGTTTGCTGCGCTACAGGCGACGGCGGCCCAGCAGATTGGCGTCTCCGACGTCCTGCTTGTCGCGGCTAACACGACCGGCGGGGTGACCGGCAAAATGATCTCGCCGCAGTCCATCGCTATCGCCTGTGCGGCGGTAGGCCTGGTGGGCAAGGAGTCCGACCTATTCCGCTTTACCGTCAAACACAGCCTGATATTCACCTGCATGGTGGGCGTGATCACCACGCTACAGGCCTACGTCTTAACCTGGATGATTCCATGATAGTGATGCCCAGACGTCTTTCCGACGAGATTGCCTCTCGCGTAAAGACGCTGATTAAAGAACAACAGCTGGAGGCGGGCATGAAATTGCCCGCCGAGCGCCAGCTGGCAGCCCAGCTTGGCGTTTCGCGTAACTCGTTACGTGAAGCCCTGGCGACGCTGGTGAATGAAGGGGTGCTGCTGAGCCGTCGTGGCGGCGGCACTTTTGTACGCTGGCAGCATGATGACTGGTCGGAACAAAACATTGTTCAACCGTTAAAAACGCTGATGGAGAACGACCCGGACTACAGCTTCGATATCCTGGAAGCGCGTCACGCTATCGAAACCAGCACGGCATGGCATGCGGCCATGCGGGCGACGGAGGCCGACAAAGAGAAGCTAAAAGCCTGCTTCGACGCGACGCAAAGCCCCGACCCGGATATCGCCTCCCAGGCGGATGTCCGTTTTCACCTTGCCATTGCTGAAGCCTCGCACAACGTGGTGCTGCTGCAGACCATGCGCGGTTTTTTCGACCTATTGCAATCCTCCGTGAAGCAGAGCCGCCAGCGTATGTATCAGGTGCCGCCGGTCTTTGCCCGCCTCACTGAGCAGCACGAGGCGGTGCTGAACGCCATTCTGAACGGAAATGCCGAAGCGGCGCGCAAGGCGATGATGGCGCACCTGGGCTTTGTCCACACCACCATCAAACAATTCGATGAAGATCAGGCCCGACAGGCGCGTATTACCCGTCTGCCTGGCGACAACGACACTACCAGGGAGACCAAAGCATGATTATTTCCGCAGCCAGTGACTACCGCGCCGCAGCGAAGCGCATCCTGCCCCCGTTTTTGTTTCACTATATCGACGGCGGTGCTTATGCCGAATACACGCTGCGCCGTAATGTAGAAGACCTGTCGGAAGTGGCCCTGCGTCAGCGCGTGCTGAAGAATATGTCCGATCTTAGCCTCGAGACAACGCTGTTTAACGAAACGCTCTCGATGCCGGTGGCTCTGGCGCCGGTGGGTTTGTGCGGCATGTATGCCCGGCGTGGAGAGGTGCAGGCCGCGGCGGCGGCCGATGCGAAAGGTATTCCGTTTACCCTCTCCACCGTTTCCGTCTGCCCCATTGAAGAGGTGGCGCCGACCATTAAGCGCCCCATGTGGTTCCAGCTGTATGTCCTGCGCGATCGCGGTTTTATGCGCAACGCGCTGGAGCGCGCTAAAGCGGCCGGCTGTTCGACGCTGGTCTTTACGGTGGATATGCCCACCCCCGGCGCGCGCTACCGTGATGCCCACTCAGGTATGAGCGGCGCCAATGCAGCGATGCGTCGCTACTGGCAGGCTGTAACCCATCCTCAGTGGGCATGGGATGTGGGGCTTAACGGCCGTCCACACGATCTGGGGAATATCTCTACCTATCTGGGGAAACCCACCGGGCTGGAGGATTACATCGGCTGGCTGGCGAATAACTTCGATCCCTCGATCTCCTGGAAAGACCTGGAGTGGATCCGTGAATTCTGGGACGGCCCGATGGTGATCAAAGGGATCCTCGATCCGGAAGATGCCCGCGATGCGGTCCGTTTTGGTGCCGATGGTATTGTGGTCTCTAACCACGGTGGCCGCCAGCTGGATGGGGTACTCTCTTCAGCGCGGGCGTTACCTGCCATTGCCGACGCGGTGAAAGGGGATATCGCCATCCTGGCCGACAGTGGCATCCGCAACGGGCTGGATGTGGTACGCATGATTGCGCTGGGCGCAGACAGCGTGCTGCTGGGGCGCGCTTATCTCTATGCCCTGGCAACGCACGGCCAGGCGGGCGTGGCGAATCTGCTGAACCTGATCGAGAAAGAGATGAGGGTGGCGATGACGCTAACCGGCGCAAGGTCGATTAGTGAGATCAGCAAAGACTCTCTGGTGCAAGAGTTGAGTAAGCTTCCGGCTGCACTGGCCCCCTTGTCGCAGGGCGACGCGGCGTAGTGAAAATGCTATCCTGCCCCCCGCAAATAAGGGGGCAGTCAGCATGCTTAACATCGTACTCTTCGAACCAGAAATTCCACCGAATACCGGCAATATCATCCGCCTGTGCGTTAACACTGGTTTTCGCCTGCATATCATTGAGCCAATGGGCTTTACGTGGGACGACAAACGCCTGCGTCGCGCGGGGCTGGATTACCATGAATTTACCGCCGTGGTTCGCCATCGGGATCTCGCGGCTTTTCTGGATGCAGAGAAACCCCAGCGCATGTTTGCCCTGACCACCAAAGGTACGCCAGCGCACAGTGCCGTGAGCTATCAGCAAGGGGATTATCTGCTGTTTGGCCCAGAGACGCGCGGCCTGCCCGCAACGATTCTGGATGCGCTGCCTGCTGAGCAAAAAATTCGTATTCCGATGATGCCAGACAGCCGCAGTATGAACCTCTCTAATGCGGTGTCGGTGGTAGTTTATGAAGCCTGGCGCCAGCTAGGTTATGCCGGCGCCATCCTCAGAAGTTAGATGCCATCACCATACTCAAAGGTATGGTGAATACCGTTGAAGAACTGATCCATATCCATCGCCGGCTTGTCGCTATCGGGCTTGCCGACAATACGCGCCGGAACGCCTGCGGCGGTGGTATGAGGAGGAACAGGTTGCAATACCACTGAGCCGGCACCAATTTTCGCACCGCGCCCCACTTCGATATTCCCCAGAATCTTCGCCCCGGCGCCAATCATCACCCCTTCACGAATTTTCGGGTGGCGATCGCCGCTGGTTTTACCGGTACCACCCAGGGTCACCGACTGCAGGATCGAAACATCATTTTCGATCACCGCCGTTTCACCCACCACAATACCGGTGGCGTGGTCGAGCATGATGCCCCGCCCAATCGTCGCGGCCGGGTGAATATCGACCTGGAAGGTGACCGAAACCTGGTTTTGCAGAAAAATCGCCAGCGCGCGGCGGCCTTCATTCCACAGCCAGTGGCCGATGCGGTAGGCCTGCAGCGCATGAAACCCTTTCAGGTAAAGCAGAGGGGTGGAGTATTTATCCACCGCCGGGTCACGCGTGCGTACAGCCTGAATATCACAGGCGGCAGAGGCGATCATTTCCGGGTCGGCGGCATAGGCCTCTTCGACCACTTCGCGAATGGCAATGGCGGGCATAATGGCGGAAGACAACTTATTGGCGAGCATATAACTCAGGGCACTGCCAAGATCTTCATGCTTGAGGAGCGTCGCGTGATAAAAGCTGGCCAGCATAGGCTCACAGTCGGCCAAAGCCCGGGCTTCGGCTTTAATATTGTTCCAGACGATATCCAGTTCTTCACACGGCATTGCTTACTCCAGACGTAATGGTACGACCGGCCAGTCTCTGCTGGCCGTGTCGTTGGATGACAAAGGATCCCTGCGATTATCCCCGACCGACATCAGGCTGCAGGGTTATTGGTTATTACCCTGCGGCCCCGGTTATTTCGGGGAGGCTTCGTTGCTGCGCTCGTCCTTTCGCGCACGACCTAATAAGGTCAATGCTGCCTCGCGCGCATTTTTTCCGCAATACAATACCTGATAAATTTCCTCGGTTATTGGCATTTCGACACCAAAACGGTGCGCCAATTCGCGAACTTCTTTGGTATTGCGGTAGCCTTCAACCACCTGACCAATCTTCTCCTGCGCGCCCGTGACATCCATGCCCTGTCCGAGCATCATGCCGAAGCGGCGGTTACGTGACTGGTTGTCGGTGCAGGTAAGCACCAGGTCGCCCAGCCCCGCCATGCCCATAAAGGTTGTAGGATCGGCACCCAGCGCAGCGCCCAGTCGGGACATCTCGGTCAGGCCGCGGGTGATCAGCGCTGTTCGCGCATTGGCACCAAAGCCAATACCGTCGGACATCCCGGCACCGATGGCAATCACGTTCTTCACCGCACCACCCAGCTGCACGCCGATAAAATCGGGGTTGCTGTAGACACGGAAGCTCTTACCGCAGTGCAGAAGCTGCTGCAAATCGTCGGCAAAAGTCTCATCGGTGGACGCCAGAGAGATGGCCGTAGGCAGACCCGCTGCCAGCTCTTTCGCAAATGTCGGTCCGGAGATCACCGCCAGCGGTATCTCATCCCCCAGCGCTTCGCGCGCCACATCCTGCAGCAGACGTCCGGTTTCGGCTTCCAGCCCTTTGGTCGCCCAGACGATACGCGCATCGGCTCGCATCAGCGGTTTTATCTGACGCAGAACCTGGCCAAACACATGGCTGGGTACCACAACCAGAATGTTACGGCTGGCCGCCAGCGCCGTCGCGAGGTCGCTTTCAAGGTGCAGTGAGTCGGGGAAAGGCACATCAGGGAGGAACGCCACGTTACAGCGATCGGCTTGCAACGTTGCGATATGTTTTGGGTCATGGCCCCAGAGCACAACCTGGTGGCCATTTCTTGCCAGAGTAATGGCAAGAGCGGTGCCGTAAGAGCCGGCACCGATCACAGTCATTGACGCATTAACAGTACTCATCAGGCATCCTGATGTTGTTCAGTACCTTCGCCAGCTTGCTGCTGCAGATAGTTCATGAACAGCGCATCGAAGTTCACCGGCGCAAGGTTCAGTTGCGGGAATGTACCACGAGAAACCAGACTGGTAATGCACTCACGGGCATACGGGAACAGAATGTTCGGGCAGTATGCACCCAGGCAATGCGCCATCTGGTTGCCTTCAATGCCACCGATAGAGAAGATACCACCCTGCTGTACTTCACACAGGAACGCCGTTTCTTCGCCCAGAGAAGCAGTTACGGTCACACGCAGCACGACTTCATACACGTCATCCGCCAGTTGGGTGGATGCGGTATCAAGATCAAGTTTAACCTCTGGCTGCCAGTCTTTCTGGAAAACATGCGGCGCATTTGGAGCCTCAAAAGAGACATCCTTGGTATAAATGCGCTGGATCTGGAAAGTCATTTCGGTGTTGTTTTGTTCTGACATGAAAAAAACCCTTTTTTTATTGTCTTAAAACGCCTTAGCGCAGCAGAGGATCAAGCCCGCCGCGCGCGTCGAGCGCATATAAATCATCACAGCCGCCAATGTGCTGCGCATCGATAAAAATCTGCGGAACCGTCGTGCGGCCACTTCGCTTAATCATCTCTTCACGCTTCGCGCCGTCGCCATCAATCGGCAACTCCTGGAATGAGACACCTTTGCTGTCCAGCAGCGCTTTTGCGCGATGGCAGAACGGGCAGGTCGCTTTGGTATAGATTTCGATATTGGCCATGACTTGACTCCTGTTTATTTGCCGCGAACCAGAGGCAGATTCTCGCCGCTCCAGCCGGAGATACCCTCTTTCAGGACGCTCACTTTTTCAAAGCCTGCCTTATAGAGAATATTGGCGGGTTCCTGAGCCTGCATGCCGGTACCGTCCACAACGATAATCGGTTTGTCTTTATGCTTTTCCAGTTCGCCAAAATTGTTTGCTTTGATTTCAGCGGGCAGCAGGTTGATAGCGCCTGCAATGTGCCCTTTACGGAAATCGTCACGCTGACGCAGATCGACAACCACCGCGTCTTCTTTATTAATAAGACGCGTTGCTTCGCCACGAGTGATCACTTTCACTTTAGACGTGAGGCCTTTGAAAGTAGTGAACAGCACAGCGGCCAGTAAACCAATCCACGCGATACAAAGTATGGGGTGGCGGCTAACAAATTGCATAATTTCTTGCATGGGGGGTAACGACTCCCGACTAAGTGAATAAAAAACCAGGACAGGAGTATACCTGCGCGTTGGAGCAAATACAGCCAGCGACACTAAGCTAATCCATTTTCTGCGGCCTGCCACGAAAAAAAAGACCAAAATTGCCCTGAAGAACCTCTGCCCCGCGGGTTTCTTTGATCTTCTGCGGCTATTTGCACGATTCAGCTGTAGTAAAATTACGCAAATTTTTTGTCTATTACGCACAGAGGTTGTCGCAATGTCGGTTTCTAAAAAACCTATGGTACTGGTGATCCTGGATGGCTATGGCTACCGTGAAGAGAGCCAGGATAACGCCATTCTCAACGCCAAAACCCCGGTCATGGATGCACTGTGGGCTAAACGCCCTCATACCTTGATTGATGCTTCCGGTCTGGAAGTCGGTCTGCCGGATCGCCAGATGGGCAACTCCGAAGTCGGACACGTAAACCTGGGCGCAGGGCGCATTGTTTACCAGGATCTCACCCGTCTGGATGTTGAAATTAAAGAACGGACTTTCTTTGCTAACCCGACCCTGTGCGGCGCGGTAGATAAAGCGGTAGCGGCAGGCAAAGCGGTACACATTATGGGTCTGCTCTCTGCAGGCGGTGTACACAGCCACGAAGATCATATTCTGGCGATGGTCGAGCTGGCGGCAGAACGCGGTGCAGAAAAAATCTATCTTCACGCCTTCCTTGATGGTCGCGATACCCCACCGCGTAGCGCTAAACACTCTCTGCAGCTGTTTGAAGAGAAGTTTGCTGTTCTGGGTAAAGGGCGCGTGGCTTCTCTCATCGGCCGTTACTACGCCATGGACCGCGATAATCGCTGGGATCGCGTTGAGCAGGCCTATGACCTGATGACGCTGGCAAAAGGTGAATTCCAGTTCGCGACCGCCGTCGAAGGCCTGGAAGCCGCTTACGCACGGGATGAAAACGACGAATTCGTGAAAGCGACCGTCATTCGCGCTGAAGGCCAGCCTGATGCCGCCATGAACGATGGCGATGCTTTGATCTTCATGAATTTCCGCGCCGACCGTGCCCGTGAAATTACCCGTGCGTTTGTAAATCACGATTTCGACGGCTTCGCCCGTAAAAAAGTGGTTAATCTCGACTACATCCAGCTGACCGAATACGCCGCTGACATCAATGCCCCTTGCGCCTATCCCCCTGCTTCGCTGGAGAATACCTTCGGTGAGTGGATGGCGAAGAATGACAAAACCCAGCTACGTATCTCCGAAACCGAGAAATATGCTCACGTTACCTTCTTCTTTAATGGCGGCGTTGAAGAGCCGTTCAGCGGCGAAGATCGTATTCTGATTAACTCCCCGAAAGTAGCGACCTACGATCTGCAGCCTGAAATGAGCTCTGCAGAATTGACTGAAAAACTGGTGGCGGCAATCGAGAGCGGGAAATACGACACCATCATCTGTAACTACCCAAATGGCGACATGGTTGGTCATACCGGTGTAATGGAAGCCGCGGTGAAAGCCGTTGAAGCCCTGGATCACTGCGTTGAGCAGGTCGCGAAAGCGGTGGAAGCGGTGGGTGGACAACTGCTGATCACCGCCGACCACGGCAATGCCGAGCAGATGCGCGATCCGTCTACCGGGCAGGCACATACGGCGCACACGAACCTGCCCGTTCCGCTGATCTACGTGGGTGATAAATCAGTGAAAGCGGTCGAAGGCGGCAAGCTTTCTGACATCGCGCCCACTATGCTGACGCTGATGGGTATGGAAATCCCGAAAGAGATGACTGGCAAGGCGCTGTTCATCGTGGAATAATCCTTCCCCATGAGGGGAAAGGCGATTTTTTCAATCACATGGGTCGTGAAGCCGATACGGTTATCAGTCAGACCTCTGCTTTACGCCAGCGCGCTCAGCGCTGGCGTATTGCTGTGCGCTGCGTCCGCCCATGCGGATGACCGGGATCAGCTTAAATCTATTCAGGCCGATATCGCCGCGAAAGAGCGTGCGGTACGCCAGCAACAGCAGCAGCGCGCCGCACTGCTTGCGCAACTTAAGCAGCAGGAAGAGGCGATTTCTGCCGCGACGCGTAAATTGCGCGAAACTCAAAACACCCTCACTCAGCTCAACAAGCAAATCGATGAAATGAACGCGTCGATCGCCAAACTTGAACGCCAGCGCATTAGCCAGGAGCGTAATCTTGCGGCGCAGCTCGACGCGGCCTTCCGTCAGGGCGAACATACCGGCATTCAATTGATTTTGAGCGGTGAAGAGAGTCAGCGTGGCCAGCGTTTGCAGGCCTATTTTGGCTATCTGAACCAGGCGCGTCAGGAGACCATTGCGCAGTTGAAACAGACGCGCGAAGAGGTCTCCTCACAAAAAGCCGAGCTGGAAGAGAAGCAGAGCCAGCAGCAGACCTTGCTCTACGAACAGCAGGCGCAGCAGGCGAAGCTGGAGCAGGCGCGCAACGAGCGTAAAAAAACGCTGAGCGGGCTGGAGTCTTCTATTCAGGCAGGTCAGAGTCAGCTCAGCGAAATGCGCGCTAACGAATCTAAATTGCGTAACAGCATTGCCCGTGCGGAAGCAGCTGCCAAAGCGCGTGCCGAAAAAGAGGCGCGCGAGGCGCAGGCTGTACGTAACAAACAGCAGGAAGCGTCCCGTAAAGGCACCACCTATAAACCAACTGAAAGCGAACGTTCATTGATGTCGCGTACCGGTGGCCTGGGCTCCCCGCGCGGTCAGGCTTACTGGCCTGTACGCGGTACAATTCTGCATCGCTATGGCGAACAACTGCAGGGTGAGCTACGTTGGAAAGGGATTGTTATCGGTGCGTCTGAAGGTAGCGAAGTGAAAGCCATTGCCGATGGCCGCGTAATTCTGGCCGACTGGCTGCAGGGTTACGGGCTGGTGGTAGTAGTGGAACACGGTAAAGGCGATATGAGTCTTTACGGCTATAACCAGAGCGCTCTGGTCAGCGTGGGCACCCAGGTGCGCGCCGGCCAACCCATCGCCCTTGTGGGCAGCAGTGGCGGTCAGGGCCGCCCGTCACTCTATTTCGAAATTCGTCGCCAGGGTCAGGCGGTCAATCCACAGCCGTGGTTGGGAAGATAAGTTTTGCTTCAATTTCGTCGTATCGTTCTCTCCGTCGCCAGCGCACTGGCGCTGGTTGCACCCGTTTACGCAGGCAAACTTGCCATCGTCATTGATGACTTCGGTTATCGTCCGCACAATGAAAATCAGGTGCTGGCGATGCCTCCCGCTATCTCCGTAGCAGTATTACCGAACGCGCCCCACGCTCGCGAGATGGCCACCAAAGCGCACAATAGCGGTCACGAGGTCTTGATTCATTTGCCGATGGCACCGCTAAGCAAACAGCCCTTAGAAAAAGATACACTGCGCCCGGAAATGAGCAGCGACGAGGTTGAACGGATCATCCGGGAGGCCTACGGCAAAGTACCGTACGCGGCGGGGCTGAACAACCATATGGGCAGCGCCATGACCTCAAGCCTGTTTGGAATGCAGAAGGTGATGCAGGCGCTGGAGCGCTATAACCTCTATTTCCTCGACAGCATGACCATTGGCAACAGCCAGGCGATGCGTGCGGCACAGGGTACAGGCGTGAAAGTGATTAAGCGCAAAGTGTTTTTGGACGATACGCAAAACGAGGCGGATATCCGCGTGCAGTTTAATCGTGCCGTTCAGCTGGCACGCCGTAATGGTTCTGCCATTGCGATTGGGCATCCCCACCCTTCTACCGTGCGCGTATTGCAGCAGATGCTACCGACGCTGCCCTCTGACATTACGCTGGTGCGCCCAAGTAGCCTGTTAAACGAGCCGCAGGTGGATACTTCCACACCCAATATGACGCCGCCGAAAGGCAATGCACCTGACACCCCGCGAAATCCGTTCCGCGGCGTGAATATCTGTAAACCGAAGGGGGCGCCTGAGCCGGTATATGCAGACCGATTCTTTAGCGTAATGAGCGACAGCATCGCTCACAGCATGCTGGTGAGCTATTTCCAGCATCAATGGCAGGGATGGGGGCGATCCCCCGGTAGTAAAAACGTTAGCGTAGATTGAGCACCTTGCGGGTAATACGGTGGGGCGACAGCGTTTTGTCGCGCCATTTCCACAGGCGATATGTCCACAGCATCGCCTGCCAGGCCAGTTTCACGCTGCGCACGTTCATGACCATACGTTTAAACATCCCGGAAGCATAAATCTCAGCAATCATACGTTGGCGCGTTGAGATATCTTTTTCTTTACGTACGCAGTGGCACACGCGCAATGCTTCATAGGTAATTTGCTGATGAAACTCAGGATAAATCGTAATGCGATTTGCATAGTCACGATTTAATTTCTCAAGTAATCGTGTGATCTTCATATAATGACGCTGGTAATTAAGGTTTTTATCCCCTTGTCTTTTAAGGCGACTTACCGACTGGTCATGTAAAAAATATTTATATAAAGATTCTTCGGTATATCTTGCGCGGACAGCGTTAAACATAAATTCAGTGGTCCACACAATGTCCTGATGGTGTAAACCCGGAACAAACATAATTTTGTTTTTGAGAATAACGTCACGCCGATATACACCCATCCAGACAACATGCGTCCAGCGGCGTGATGCCAGTGCCATGCGCAACCAGTCCGGGCCGGTTAATACACCCGTAGAACGCAGACGATCGGTGGGGATGGATTGCCAGGTACTGCCCGTTTCTCGCACGCACCAGTCAGCATTACACTGGGCGACATCAAGATCGTCTTCCAGCGCCATCTTCATCAGCGTTTCGTACATATTTGGATAGACCAGGTCATCCGCATCGACAAAGGCGACATAGTCGCCTGTAGCGACTGCAAGCCCGCGGTTACGGGCGACAGAGGCCCCGGCGTTACTCTGATGAATCAGCTTAACGTGGGGGTAGTTGTCAGCATAATATTGTGCAATTTCAACGGAGTTATCTGTAGAACCGTCGTTGACAATAATAATTTCCAGAGCAGTCCATGTTTGCCCGATTAATGATTCCATGCAGGCATTAAAGTCCTTTGCCGCATTGTACAACGGAATAATCACACTGAGCCTGATTGAACTATTCATCATCACTTACCAAATACCCTTGAGGTTACGCGGCATTGTACAGCCCTTATATTAAGAAAGTATTAAGGCTGGCAATGTATGCGGCGTCTAAGTGTAAAGTGTATTGACGTTCAGGTTAGGTAATTAAAATTAGCAGCACAACGAGACAATAACTCAATTACGCAATATTTATGACAAATGACATTTATTTACAACATTTCGGACAAGCCTTATAAGAAAAGGCCGAATAACTCGGCCTTTTTTATTATTTGTCCCAGCTGAGGATAACTTTGCCGGATTGACCGGAACGCATGGCGTCGAAGCCTTTCTGGAACTCATCGACAGAGAAGTGATGAGTGATAATCGGAGTCAGATCCAGGCCAGACTGGATTAGCGCTGCCATCTTGTACCAGGTTTCGAACATCTCACGGCCATAAATGCCTTTAATGAACAGCCCTTTAAAGATGACCTTGTTCCAGTCGATAGACATATCCGACGGCGGAATACCCAGCATCGCGATACGACCGCCGTGGTTCATGGTGTCGAGCATGGTACGGAACGCTGGCGGCGCGCCGGACATTTCCAGACCGACGTCAAAACCTTCGGTCATACCCAGCTCTTCCATGACGTCATTCAGACTTTCTTTCGAAACATCTACCGCGCGGGTCACGCCCATTTTACGTGCCAGCGACAGGCGATACTCATTCACGTCGGTGATAACAACGTTACGCGCACCCACGTGCTTCGCAACCGCAGCCGCCATAATCCCAATCGGGCCGGCACCGGAGACCAGCACATCTTCGCCCACCAGGTCGAAAGAGAGGGCGGTATGGACCGCGTTACCGAACGGGTCGAAGATGGAGGCCAGATCGTCAGAGATGTTGTCCGGGATTTTGAAGGCGTTGAACGCCGGGATCACCAGATATTCTGCGAAACAACCCGGACGGTTCACCCCTACACCGACGGTATTACGACACAGGTGCGTACGTCCACCGCGGCAGTTACGGCAGTGACCGCAGGTAATATGACCTTCGCCAGAGACGCGGTCGCCAATTTTGAAGCCTTTGACTTCCTGCCCGATACCGACCACTTCGCCCACATATTCATGACCTACAACCATCGGCACCGGGATGGTCTTCTGTGACCACTGGTCCCAGTTGTAGATATGAACGTCTGTACCGCAGATGGCTGTTTTACGAATTTTGATCAGCAGATCGTTATGACCGACTTCCGGCTCCGGCACGTCGGTCATCCAAATCCCTTCTTCCGCTTTCAGTTTGGATAACGCTTTCATTACACGTCCTCAGGCAATTACGCCCAGCTGTTTACCGATGCGGGTAAAGGCTTCTACCGCACGTTCAATTTGTTCAGGCGAATGCGCCGCAGACATTTGGGTGCGGATGCGCGCCTGACCTTTTGGCACCACCGGGAAGAAGAACCCGGTAACGTAAATTCCTTCTTTTTGCAGCTCGCGAGCAAAGTTCTGTGCCACCACCGCATCGCCCAGCATCACCGGGATGATCGCGTGGTCAGCACCCGCCAGGGTAAAACCTGCCGCACTCATTTTCTCGCGGAATAGACGAGCGTTGGACCACAGACGGTCGCGCAGTTCGCTGCCCCCTTCTACCATCTCCAGCACTTTGATAGAGGCCGCAACAATCGCCGGGGCCAGCGAGTTGGAGAACAGATACGGGCGAGAACGCTGACGCAGCCACTCCACCACCTCTTTACGCGCAGCGGTATAGCCGCCGGACGCGCCGCCGAGCGCTTTGCCCAGCGTACCGGTGATGATGTCCACGCGGCCCATCACCTCACAGTATTCGTGCGAGCCACGGCCATTCTCACCTACGAAGCCGACGGCGTGAGAATCATCGACCATTACCAGCGCGTCGTATTTGTCCGCCAGGTCGCATACGCCCTTCAGATTGGCGATCACGCCGTCCATAGAGAATACGCCGTCGGTGGCAATCAGCACATGGCGAGCGCCGGCTTCACGCGCCTCTTTCAGACGGGCTTCCAGCTCAACCATGTCGTTGTTGGCGTAACGGTAACGCTTCGCTTTACACAGGCGCACACCGTCAATAATGGAGGCGTGGTTCAGCGCGTCGGAAATGATTGCATCCTCTGCGCCAAGCAACGTCTCAAAGAGACCGCCGTTAGCATCGAAACAGGAGGAGTACAGAATGGAATCTTCCATCCCGAGGAAGTTCGCCAGCTTTTGCTCAAGCTGCTTATGGCTATCCTGCGTGCCGCAGATGAAGCGCACGGAGGCCATACCGAAACCGTGGGAGTCCATGCCATTTTTGGCTGCGGCAATCAGCTCAGGATGATTCGCGAGACCTAAGTAGTTGTTGGCGCAGAAGTTGATCACATGGCTGCCGTCGGCAACGGTGATATCGGCCTGCTGAGCAGAGGTAATAATACGCTCTTCTTTGAACAACCCTTCCGCACGTGCGGTCTCCAGGTCGCTGTTTAACTGTTTGTAAAAATCCCCACGCATTGCAATTCTCCAGACTCGGCAAATTTTGGCACATATTACCCAAAGCTATACGGGGATACGAGATGACGCATCATCAGTTGTCGTTTTTGCAGCATAAATCACGTGTATCCCTGTGGTGTATCGGTGAATGGCTGAAGGGTCGCCATACTAATGATATGATAGAACCATTAGCATCCGGGATTGTCCCCGGGCTCCACACTTCAAAGGTTACAGTTATGATCATCGTTACCGGCGGCGCAGGTTTCATCGGAAGTAACATCGTTAAAGCCCTTAATGACAAAGGCATCACCGACATCCTGGTGGTGGACAACCTGAAAGACGGCACCAAGTTCGTTAACCTGGTGGATCTGAACATTGCTGACTATATGGATAAAGAAGATTTCCTTATCCAGATTATGGCGGGTGAAGAGTTCGGCGAGATCGAAGCCATCTTCCACGAGGGGGCATGCTCCTCTACCACCGAGTGGGATGGCAAGTACATGATGGACAATAACTATCAGTACTCCAAAGAGATCCTGCACTACTGTCTGGAACGTGAAATCCCGTTCCTGTATGCCTCTTCTGCAGCCACCTACGGCGGTCGTACATCTGACTTTATCGAATCCCGCGAGTACGAGCAGCCGCTGAACGTCTACGGCTACTCCAAATTCCTGTTTGACGAATATGTGCGTCAGGTGCTGCCTGAAGCAAATTCCCAGATTGTTGGCTTCCGTTATTTTAACGTCTACGGGCCGCGTGAAGGGCACAAAGGCAGCATGGCGAGCGTGGCATTCCACCTGAACACTCAGCTGAATAACGGTGAAAGCCCGAAATTGTTCGAAGGCAGCGACGGCTTCAAGCGTGACTTTGTCTACGTGGGCGATGTGGCAGCGGTGAACCTGTGGTTCTGGGAAAACGGCGTGTCCGGTATCTATAACCTGGGCACAGGCCGCGCAGAGTCCTTCCAGGCGGTCGCTGACGCCACGCTGGCATACCACAAAAAAGGCAGCATTGAATACATCCCGTTCCCGGACAAACTGAAAGGCCGCTACCAGGCGTTCACGCAGGCTGACCTGACAAACCTGCGTAAAGCGGGGTACGACAAGCCGTTCAAGACCGTTGCCGAAGGGGTAACGGAATATATGGCCTGGCTGAACCGCGACGCGTAAGGCAGGCAAGCAATGAGGATACTGGTGATCGGCCCGTCATGGGTGGGCGACATGATGATGTCGCAAAGTCTCTATCGCACGCTCAAGGCGCGTTATCCCCAGGCGATTATTGATGTGATGGCACCTGCGTGGTGCCGTCCGCTCTTATCGCGTATGCCAGAAGTGAACGAAGCGATCCCGATGCCGCTCGGCCATGGAGCGCTGGAAATTGGCGAGCGACGTAAGCTCGGCCACAGTCTGCGTGAACGACGCTATGACCGCGCCTATGTGCTGCCCAACTCCTTTAAATCTGCTCTGGTGCCTTTTTTTGCCAGTATTCCTCATCGTACAGGCTGGCGCGGCGAAATGCGCTACGGCCTGCTCAATGACGCGCGCGTGCTGAATAAAGAAGCCTGGCCACTCATGGTCGAGCGCTATGTGGCGCTGGCCTACGACAAAGGTGTGATGCAAACAGCGAAGGACTTACCGCAGCCCCTGCTCTGGCCTCAACTGCAGGTTAATGACGGCGAAAAGACCCAGGTTTGCAGTACGTTTGGTCTTTCTTCAGAACGTCCGATGATCGGCTTCTGTCCGGGCGCAGAATTTGGCCCGGCGAAGCGCTGGCCACACTACCACTATGCCGAACTGGCAAAACAGCTTATTGATGAAGGCTTCCAAATCGTGTTGTTTGGCTCAGCCAAAGATCACGAAGCCGGCAATGAAATTCTCGCCACACTCAGCAACGAGCAGCAGGCGTGGTGCCGTAACCTGGCAGGAGAGACCCAGCTGGAGCAGGCGGTCATTCTGATAGCCGCCTGTAAAGCCGTAGTCACTAACGACTCAGGGCTGATGCACGTCGCTGCCGCACTTAACCGCCCGCTGGTTGCCCTTTATGGTCCCAGCAGCCCGGACTTTACGCCACCGTTGTCGCATAAGGCTCGCGTGATCCGCCTGATTACGGGCTATCACAAAGTGCGTAAAGGCGATACGGCTGAGGGTTACCATCAAAGCCTCATCGACATTACTCCACAGCGCGTGCTTGAAGAACTCAACAGCCTGTTACTGCAAGAGGAAAGCTGACAGATGCGGGTTCTGATCGTCAAAACATCCTCAATGGGCGATGTATTACATACGCTACCTGCGCTGACTGACGCACAGCAGGCAATACCGGGTATTCGATTCGACTGGGTGGTTGAGGAAGGTTTCGCTCAAATCCCATCATGGCATGCAGCGGTCGATCGCGTTATCCCGGTAGCCATTCGTCGCTGGCGTAAAGCATGGTTTTCAGCGGCGGTAAAAGCAGAACGTAAAGCGTTTCGTGAGGCTGTACAGGCTGAAAAATACGATGCGATTATCGACGCGCAGGGTCTGGTTAAAAGCGCTGCGCTGGTCACCCGCCTCGCGCGCGGTATTAAGCACGGCATGGACTGGCAGTCCGCCCGTGAACCCCTGGCTTCGCTTTTCTATAACCAACGTCACTCTGTCCCAAAGCAGCAACATGCGGTGGAACGTACTCGTGAACTTTTTGCGCTCAGTCTGGGCTACAGCAAACCACAATCACAGGGCGACTATGCGATAGCGCAGCATTTTTTGAATCATCTTAATGCAGATGCAGGCCAGTATGCGGTATTTTTACACGCCACGACCCGTGATGATAAGCACTGGCCGGAAGCAAACTGGAGAGAGTTGATCGGATTACTGGCATCGTCAGGGATTCGAATCAAACTGCCGTGGGGCGCGCCGCATGAAGAGGCGCGGGCTAAAAGGCTGGCTGAAGGGTTTGACTACGTGGAAGTGTTGCCACGAATGAGTCTTGAAGAGGTGGCGAGGGTACTGGCTGGCGCGAAATTTGTTGTGTCGGTGGATACAGGCCTGAGCCATCTTACCGCGGCGCTGGATCGCCCAAATATCACTTTATATGGCCCAACGGATCCTGGGTTGATAGGGGGTTATGGGATGAACCAGTTGGAGTGCCGTTCTGCAAATAAAATGCTTGCGAACTTACCCGCTTCTATTGTGTTTGACCAATTAACGTCTAAATTTTAACTCTCGTGAGCAAACGTCGGAGAAAAAATGGCCTTAGCATTACTTTTCAATAATGAGAATAAAAACTGGAAGCAATACTGGAACAGAGCATTGGTTTTTTTGTTCATTGCGACTTACTTTTTAGATGGTATTACTCGCTATAAGCATCTTATTGTCATTTTGATGACAATTTCTACAATAGTCTATTTGTACAAACAACCCAGTCATTATGCAACGTTATTTAAGACTTTCATTTTTGGTAGCGTAGTATTATTAACAGTTTTGGCGTTTTTTTCGTTGTTTCACACACCAGATCTTAAAGCAAGCTTCAAAGCCATCAATAATTCTGTTGTTGAAAACCTTCTATTAAGCTCTATAACAATTTCGGTTTTATTAAAAAATGAAAGTAGAGAAATAATATCTAAAATAATATTATTTTCATTTTTAACCGCATTGTGCTTACGCTCACTTACCGAACTGGTTCTATATTTACAAGATTACCAGCAAGGTATTATGCCTTTTACGACATTTAAGCATCGTACGATTTCTGACTCAATGGTATTTTTGTTTCCAGCGCTACTGAACCTATGGCTATTCAAAACGACAAAAGCACGTATTGCATTTTTGGCATTAAGTGTCATTTATCTTTTCTTAATGTTAGGTACGCTCTCGCGAGGCGCGTGGTTGGCTGTGCTTATCGTTGGCGTTGTGTGGACGCTAATGTATAAACAGTGGAAGTTATTGGTTTTGGGCGGAATCATTGCGGTGCTCGCATTAACGGCCATATTTTCACATAAAGACATAACTGCAAGGTTAGTTTTTAAGTTGCAGCAAACCGACAGTTCATACCGTTATGAAAATGGAACGCAGGGCAGCGCTCTGGATTTAATTAAAGAAAACCCTGTGGTAGGCTACGGTTTCGGAAATAAAGCTTATGACTATGTTTATAATAACAGAGTTGTAGACTATCCTGGCTGGAAGTTTAAAAAATCGATTGGCCCTCATAACCTTGCCTTATTTGTGTGGTTCGGAATGGGCATTGCAGGACTTCTTTCTCTAATTCTTTTATATGCAGGTATTTTAAGAGAGTGTATAAAACATGCCTTTAAGGAGGATCATTATTCTCCTCTAAATGCTTATATGATTATTTTACTATCATTCATTGGATACTTTATAATTCGCGGTAACGTTGAGCAGATCGAGTTAGATCTATTGGGGATTTTTGTCGGATTTCTGTTAGCAATGAAGGGAAAAAAGCTTGATGTTATAAAGGCTACTTAAGGCAGTATTATCGATCAGTTAAGGATCAGTTGATGAATCCTATGGCTGTGTAAGAATCCGGAAATGTTCACTCGTTTCCGGTTTTTTTATGCACATTTAAAAGGCTCTGGATCTGGTATCCCGTTACGGCTCATCGCTTAAATAGCTAGTTTATTGAAGTTATCTGGATCCGAAGCTTTTCACCCGTTGCCTTGCCGAGGCTGGCACTGTCACCCTGTACAAACGTCGCCTGCTATCTTTGATGCGCAAAGGAAAGTCAGCCACCTGCTGACGTCGATGGCAGATGCGATGCGTTACCCCGCCGCAGAAATGACAGACCTGCACAGCCATAGCTGGGAAATCGAACTGGGATACAGGTAGATAAAGCAGACGATACAGCTGAATAGGCTGACGCTGAAGACCAGGAAGCATGGTGGCAGCCGGTCAGGTTACCGACACGAAGAGAAGGAACTTTTCTGAGGGTGCCCGGGAGAAGATCTGGAAATACACTACAGCCCCGAAAAAAGGGCCAGCCAGTTGCTTAACTGACTGGTATTATTTTTTATTAACGTGTTCTTTAATCAAACCATTGGCGTATGACATCTTCAAAAACTTGTGTTACTCCTAACCAACTGTAGTGCTCATAAACAAATTTTTTTCCATTCATTGCAATATTCGTCAATTGCTTATCCTTAAGGATATTAACGATATCCTCTGCGATAGAATCAACGGTCATCGGTTCTCTAAGATGAAAACCTGTCTGTTTATGTTTCACAAATTCAGTCATACCTCCACGCGTACTTACCAAAACGGGTTTTCCCGCACCCATAGCTTCTATTGCCACCATGCAAAAAGCTTCTTGTACTTGTGATGGAATTACAACCAAATCTCCAACGGCATAGTAATTATTCATTTTCTCGGGAGACATACTGCCAAGCAATAAACACTTTCCATTTAGTCGCTCGGATATATTTCTCACTTCACGCTGGTATGCACCTTTATCACTTTTACTCACTTCTAAGTGATCGCCAACCACGACGAGTTTTAAATTCTCGTGAGATTCGGATATTTTCTCGAATGCTTGAAGTAATTGCAAAATCCCCTTATCAGGAACAATACGCCCTGCATAGAATATGACCGTATCATTTGCAGAAAGACCCAGATCGACTTTGGATTTTTCGGCATAACTTGCCTGATACGCTTCAAGATCAATCCCGTTTGGTACGATTGCTATATTCGCCTGTGGCAATTTTGCTTGATAGAAATCTTTAAGGAAGATACTTGGTACAATCATTTTGACATCAGCGTCAAGGCCTTTGACTTCCAACGCGTTGTGCATGTGTAAAACAATTTTAGTTTGTGGCGCGCGCTCCCTGATCTGTCGATAAAGCTTCATACTGTTATGTACGACAATCACGCTTTTATCGGTAATCGGAAAATCTTTTGCTATGTTAAGAATACGTTGCGAATAGGGTAAAGGATCGAGACGCGTCCATTTCTGAAAAATGCGTTTGTAAACCCGACTAAAACCGATGCGATGTATACTGCAGTTATCGTTCACCTGCGTATAATCAGAATATCCTTCGTTTTTAATACACACAATACGATTAGGAATGGTGGTTCGTTGAGCAACCTGATACATCCATGTCTCTACTGCTGCGGCGCCCCGAGGAGGAATAGAGAATATCGGCGTAACCGTAAAGATGATTTTATCAACCATTCTAATTTAGCTCTTCATCAAATTATATTTAATTGCTGTGTATAAACCGGCAAAGTACTTATTTTGATATAATAAATGTTTGTATTTCTCGCGGCACTCGTGCTTTCTTACGGCTGGCTGCCAGGGCTTTACTTTCCATGGCGAAAGCGCATAAACATCACGGAAAAATCGGGCTGACGGATAGCTTGCCCAGTCATGCCAGGGCTTCGTCACGCCCGTATAGTGTATAAACACTGTTTTATCTGTGATAAACGAAAGGTAATACTCTTTATTCTTTTCTTCAAACTCAGATTTAAGAGAATAGATTGTATTATATTCCCGCGGAAGAAGCTCAGCATGGTGGAGGAACATAATATTTAAAATATCCTGGTCTGGATACTTTATATTCTCTGTCACTTGAGGATCAGAAAGCAAATCAAAAAACTTTTCCGTCAGATGCGAATTCAACCACTGCTTCAGATTAATATACATCACACCAGAGTTAAAATAATGACCTTCGAACTCTGGATTTTTCAGTCGCTCGGCACTCTTCTTCTGCATAGAATCGACATCAACAACTACCGCACCGTACTGATCGTTAAACTCCAGAGCAATCAACTCTTCTAGTGAGCCTTTACAAGTGATGTCAGCATCAAGGTACAACAGTTTATCCAGTCGTTCAGAGAAGTAATCGAACGAGAGCAGTCTATAATAAATCGACACGGGCCAAATATCCGTTTTGGGTAGTGTCGATAAAGGTGCTGCATCAATATGATAGAGCTTAATAACTGTTTTGTGCTGTTCAGCAAGCTCAGTAAGCAGATGAACAAAGTCAGGATCTAAGACATCCGAAATAATATGAAAGGTAAACGGCGTGTCATGCTGCTTGTTATTCTCCAGGATCGATGCGATGGATATTGCTGCACCGACCTGATAGTTTTTATCGATACCCCATGAAATATTAAAAGTATCGCGGTCTTCGCATTTTTCAATGCGTTTATCCAGCACAATTATGTCTTTAAACCGGGTTAATTGTTTAAAATCCAAGTTATTTACCTTTCAGGCGTATTATCTACACGTACTGTTACTTACTAAGTCTTCGGAAATAATTAACGTTTCTTCAGACCCAGCTTAACCTTTATTTCTCTAATAATGTTTTTAACTTTCTTTTTAAAGAGGAGCGAGTTATATCCAGAATCATGCAGTGTATTTTTGATTCCGTAATGACGCTCAAGATCAAGCCTGTCTTTCGCTTTCAATAATGGGCTCGTTTTTTTACCAGAAAGATCTATCAAGCGTAATCCCTGCTCCGACACAATGAAATTAGCCTTATGTGGATCGCCTGACACCATACCATGATCATGTAACTCTTTTATTGAATCTGAAATCTCTTTCTTAATATGTTCAGGGACGTCAACATATTGTTCTAAACCTGTACCTTCAATGTATTCAATTAACATTATAAAGTAATGGGAGAAATTCAATGTCTTTTTCTCAGCCAATAGATAGTAATCATTAATTGAGGATACACCCTCGTTTCTGACTCTATTAGTCTGATAAATTAAGTTTTCGTAGTAATCTCTCTTTACGCACGATTTCAGGAATCGCTCTACTTTTTTATGTTTCGGCGCAAAGACTTTTAGTACTATCGGCCCGCGTTCGGTTTCGATCAGTATGACTTTAGTATCTTCAATTGAACGAAATACTTTTGTCACTTTAAGATTAAAACGAAGAAAATCTTTCAAAATTTTTTCATAAAAGGGATCGTTATCTTTTACGAAAACCACTAAATTATCTATTGTCTTTTTTTGAATCATAATGAAACCGTTATTTTTAAATTTTTAGTAAGTATTTATTATTACTTAATAAGTTTATTTTTATAATAATTAATGTAACTCAAAATACCCTGCAAGGTCTTTCCTTGCCTGAATTTATGCTTGGCACAATATCTATACTGATTACTATTTACTGGTTTTAAAAGCTCAACGTTTTGCCATGGAGAATGCTTCTTAGCATCAAGGAAACTTTGCGATACCGGATAATTTGCCCATTCGTGCCAGGGTTTTGTAGGACCGACATAGTGAATAAATACTGTTTTATCATTCACAGGATTCACAACATCATCTTTCAGTTCATAATTGATACTAAAACGTGTGTTGTACTTCCCGTCGATAAAATTCACTTTACCTGCCAGTAAAATGTTCAGTACGTCCTGATCCAAATGCGTGATTTTCTCTACCCACTCAGGTATACGCAGCATTTCAATCGCTCGGGTAGAAATGTCATTTTTTTGCCATTCATTAATGTTGATCAGCAAAAATCCGGCATTAAAATACCCTGAAGCCAGGGCTGGGGTAGTAAGGGTATTCGCGCGATTGGTCCACCATTCGCTATCCCTTTCAGTTACCACCGCTGCAACTTCATTTTCCGCAAACGTATATTCGGCTAGTTCTTGAATAGTGCCCTTACAGGCGATGTCTGCATCAAGATACAATAACTTATCGATTTTATGATAAAAATAATCCGCTATAACAAAACGGAAATAAGTTGCATAAGACCAATTTTTGGTAAACGGAAGCGTCTTAAGTTTATCGCAATTAATCAGATAGACTTTAACAGAAGTGTGGTATTGCGCAGCCAACTCGGAAAAACGTACTTTATCTTCGTCGCTAAAATAATCGGTAAATACATGGAATTCAAAATTTAGCGATTTATTATTCAGCAATATTGATGCTATCGCAACACCACAGCCAAAGAGGAAGTTTTTATCGATGCCGAATGCAATATTAAGGCTATCGTTCGATTTAATTTCTCGACAGTCATAATCAAATACTGAAAGGATGACATCTTTGTCACTAAACTGAGACATGTTAATTCTTGTCCGCTAAATATAAAGAGAAAGGATAGCCCCGGGCGGGTTACAACGACTTGCGAATCGTTCTTTCGCGAATTTTACTGGCTTTTTCTTCTGCCTGCGTTAGTAGATCGCTCTCCTGGCGAAGAATGTTTTTTAATGGCAACTCAAAATAAATCTTCATAAATCGCCAGATATCCCGCTGCGTTAATCCAATATTCATTGACGAAAAATAGAGCCCAATAAGGTCCTTATCGCGCCAGCGGCGTGGGACTTTTTCACGAATTTGCGCACGATGGAGGTCAATCATTGAGATCTTTAAATCCGCTTCGTCGCCACTGAACGGCAGATGCAGGAGAAAGTGACAAATATAACAATCGCGGTGATTGATCCCTCCCGTGTGCATTTTACGAACCATGGTCGCAACACGATCGATAAGCATACGTTTCACGCGCACGTCCGGAGGATTGGTTGCCCAATCCGCACAGTAATCTTCCAGGCTTATCGTCGGGGTTAAATCTTCCGTTATGATGAAGGACGTACGCGTGAGCGGATTGAGGCCTTTCTCACCAAAGCCGACACCATACATGGTATCTACGCCCAGCTTGCTCAGCCGATGAATGGCGTGCCACTCTCTGTCGGCACCTAAAACCGGCATACGCAGCGAGAGCAGATTTTTCACGATCTCTTTCAGGGACGTCCCGCGGTGCCATTTCAGAAAATAACTTTTACCAGCCAGCTCGAAGCGCAAGGTACGGCGAGTTTCCAGCTCCCGGAAGACCTCACCCTGCAGATTTTTGACCTCTTCGAAAGCATCTTTACCGCGCCATAATGTGGCTAACGGCTCTTTCAGCTCAACCATCTAAACCACCTGTTATGATATCCGCCGCTTTCTCCGGCAGGCTGTATAAATCCTGGGTATCCGCATAATGGCGCGCATTTTCCGCCCAGGCAGCGCGCAGTGACGGTTGTGTCAGCGCTTTGCGTAACGCTTCATTCAACGCTTCTTGCCGGAAAGGCTCTGCAATGGCGACGCCGCAATTAGCATCCTCAATATAGTGTGCATAGCCGCAAACTGCCGTTGTCAGTACGGGCAAGCCTGCGGTAATCGCCTCCAGCAATACGATACCGGCGGCTTCCTGATAGGCAGGATGCAGCAGTAAATCTGCCGCTGCCATCAGCTCTGCAACATCGTTACGTCCGGAGAAGAAATGAACATTACTGCGAACGCCGAGTTTTTCCGCCAGCGCCTCGAATTTCCGCGGCTTGTCCTGGCCAACGACAAAAAGCTGGGTATTCTGACGCTGCGCCTGAGGTAGCGACGCCAGCGCCTCGATAGAACGGTCTACGCCCTTACGGCTAAAGTCAGAGCCGACCTGCAGTATTAAGTGCTGCTGCTCGTTAATGCCATTTTTCTGACGATAGATTTCGCGACTGTTTGGAATCTGTTGGCTGTACTTCCGGTCGGGGTAAATACCGGGCGGAAGGATGTGAAAACGCTCAGCTTCAGTCTGATAATGTTTCTGAAAATCAGCGATCTGCTTATCCGTCAACATCAGTAACTGCGTTGGCTTGCCGTTCTCGAAGGTCGCACGTTCAAAGGCCGCATAGTGCCGATAGCGCGAAGTCAGACGATAGAAAAATCCCTTCTCCTGCGCCACTTTCTCGGCGTAACAGACATCGGCTGCATAATAGACATCGAGGCCAGGCATCTTATTAAAGCCAACGACCCGATCCACCGGATGGTCACGAAGATGTGCCTGTACCCAGGCATGATATTCCGCGTTACGTCCATGATTGGTGCGGGATTTTACCGGGACGCGTATCAACTCAAATACGTCCGGGCACTCACCTTCCCAGGACTGGGTGTACACGCGAACATGATGCCCACGAGCCGCAACAGTCTGAGCAATGCGCATAAAATCACGCTGCAGACCGCCGAACGGGAAATATTTATATAAACAGAAAGCAACGATCATAGTGCGTCACCTTCCACTGTCGTCACATGACTTACAGGCAACATTTTCTTTACCGCCGCAATAACATCACTGGCAGGAATGACGGAAAGATACATCTCATTGCGATCGCGTTGCTCGCGCGGCGGCATTGGTCGGTAATCACCGGCCCAAAACTGAATCATATTCGTGGACCAGGGGCGCCAGAAATTATGGTCTGTCGCACCAAATAAGCACACCAAAGGTGTGTTAACCGCCGCCGCGATATGTCCGGGCGCGGAATCCACGCCAATAAACAGTTCCGCATGATCAATTAGCGCCCCCAACTCAGGGAAAGTCACTTTACCGGCAAGCGCCGTTACGGGAGGCGTTTTACAGCCTTCGGCAATCACCTTTATACAGGCCAGATCATCACTACCAGGCCCGGAGGTGAGCACGACCTGATAGCCTTCTGCATGCAGGGCATCGATGACCTCGGAAAACTTCTCGTTGTTCCAGCATTTAAATACCTGACGTGCCGTAGGTTGGATGACAACATAATGTTCGCCGACTCCGGATTTATCCAGTTCGCTACGCACGCGTTCCCAGCATGACGGGTTATAACTCATCGTGGTACGGCTGACGAACGAGGTCAGGTTCAGGGGAGCCAGTACTGAGAGGTTACTTTCAACCACATTCTCGCCTACTAAAGGGGCAAGGTGAGTAAAGCTATTGCGCCAGAACGATGACTGGCGATGGCTGTAATCTTGTGAAATCCGAACGGGTACGTTGAGAAGCCTGACTAATAGCGCAACCATCCACTGATCTGTCAGGTTAACAATCAGGTCATACCGATTAGCGCGGAGGGTTTTAAGTAAATTTGCGAAATTCGCTATTTTCTCTGCCGCGTTGGCCTTCTTATTTTTTATGCCATACAGCGCGTTAATTTCAGGATTCTCAGACAATATCGGCATCGTATCCTGATAAAGAAGCACATCAATCTTTGCGTCAGGATAATTCTGTTTTAGCGTACTGATGACAGGAGTTGTTAATAACATATCTCCATGGAAACGCATCTTTATAACCAGAATTTTTCGAAATGACTTTTCCACAAGCGGCTCTTTTGTTGTGATTGTCCGGTAAAGGCAGGCAGAAAAAAGCACGCTACCGCCCCAGGCTCAACAGCTACCTGAATACTGATACCGCACTCACTTTTGTGCGCTAGTGTAACACTTCTTTCGCTTCAATCCGATACGAATAAAATTTAATCAGAGCATTCATTTTATGCAGTCAAATCAGAATGATAAGCATGATAATTTGCGGTAAAAGCGGCTTGTTCACGTTGGTTCCGGGTGCCCCTGGCGGTAAAATTCAACAAATCGCATAAAAATACAAAAATCATAGGCATCGCAAGTGGCGGGGTACAGGCGTCTAAATAGACCAAAAACAGGAAAAGTAATGGCAAAGGCGCAGCTAAATACATAGAATCCCCAGCACATCCATAACCCAGCGATTTACTATGCTCGAATTGCTTTACACCGCCCTTCTATACCTCATTCAGCCATTGATCTGGATACGGCTATGGGTGCGTGGACGTAAAGCACCGGCTTATCGTAAACGTTGGGCGGAACGCTACGGGTTCTACCGTCGTCCACTCAAGCCAGGCGGCATCATGCTGCATTCGGTCTCCGTGGGCGAAACGCTGGCCGCAATCCCACTCGTTCGTGCTTTACGCCACCGTTACCCCGATCTGCCGATCACCGTAACCACCATGACTCCAACAGGGTCAGAGCGCGTGCAGTCAGCTTTTGGTAGCGATGTTCAGCATGTTTACCTGCCTTACGATCTGCCTGATGCCGTTGGCCGTTTCCTGAATAAAGTTGACCCGAAGCTGGTGTTAATCATGGAGACGGAGCTGTGGCCAAACCTGATTGCGGCCCTGCATAAACGCAAAATTCCCCTGGTGATTGCCAACGCGCGTCTCTCTGCTCGCTCGGCGGCGGGGTATGCAAAGCTGGGCAAATTTGTACGCCGACTGCTACGTCGTATTACCCTGATTGCCGCACAAAATGAAGAAGACGGTGAACGCTTTGTGACATTAGGTGCAAAGAACAATCAGGTTACCGTCACCGGCAGCCTTAAGTTCGATATTTCCGTCACGCCGCAGCTTGCAGCGAAAGCCGTCACGCTGCGTCGTCAATGGGCGCCGCACCGTCCAGTGTGGATTGCTACCAGCACGCACGATGGCGAAGAGAGCGCGGTGATCGCAGCCCATCAGGCATTGTTAGAACAGTTTCCTAATCTGCTGCTGATTCTGGTGCCACGTCATCCCGAGCGATTCCCGGATGCCGTTAACCTTGTGCGTGGCGCGGGTCTAAGCTATATCACACGTTCATCTGGCGAAGTACCTTCTGCCAGCACGCAGGTTGTGGTCGGCGACACGATGGGCGAGCTGATGCTGCTTTACGGCATTGCCGATCTCGCTTTTGTGGGCGGTTCGCTGGTTGAACGTGGTGGGCATAACCCCCTGGAAGCGGCAGCGCATGCTATTCCCGTCTTGATGGGGCCACATACTTTTAATTTTAAAGATATTTGTGCCCGTCTCGATAGTGCAGGCGGTCTGATTACCGTGACCGATGCTGCGACGCTGGCGAAAGAGGTCTCCTCTTTGCTAACCGATGCCGATTACCGCAATTTTTACGGTCGCCATGCCGTTGAAGTGCTGTATCAAAACCAGGGCGCACTGCAACGCCTACTCCAGTTACTGGAACCGTATCTGCCACCTAAAACGCATTGAGGGCTGTTATGCTTAAACGGGCGATTTATCCGGGCACTTTCGATCCCATTACCAATGGTCACATTGATATTGTCACGCGCGCAGCCAGCATGTTTGATCAGGTTATCCTGGCCATCGCTGCCAGTCCCAGCAAGAAGCCGCTGTTCGACCTGGATGAACGTGTCGCCCTTGCGGAAAGCGCTACGGCTCACCTGCCCAATGTCGACGTGGTCGGTTTTAGCGATTTAATGGCGAATTTTGCCCGCACACAGCAGGCCAACATCCTGATACGTGGCCTGCGTGCCGTTGCTGATTTTGAGTATGAAATGCAGCTGGCGCATATGAACCGCCATCTGATGCCCGAGCTGGAAAGTGTCTTTCTGATGCCCTCAAAAGAGTGGTCATTTATCTCTTCATCGCTGGTGAAAGAAGTGGCGCGTCATGCCGGGGATGTCACTCACTTCCTGCCAGAAAATGTCCATCAGGCGCTGTTAGCCAGGCTGAAATAAACGCCTGGCTTGCCATGTCATTTCTGGCACTGGCGGCAATAAAATGTTGCTCGCTGGGCATGTTTTGTCGCCACTATGGGCGAGCCGCATACCCGACAAGCCTCCCCTTTGCGGCCATAAACCTGCAGTTCTTGCGCAAAGTAGCCTGGCTTACCGTCGCTTTGCAGAAAATCCTTCAACGTTGTGCCGCCCTGCTCAATCGAGCGCTGTAAAACGGCTTTAATCACTTTTACCAGCAACGCGCACTCATCAGCAGAGAGTGACGAGGCCAGGCGATCCGGATGGATCCCGGCAGCAAACAGCGATTCACTGGCATAAATGTTACCGACACCCACGACCAGCTTGTTATCCATCAGCCAGGGTTTGATAGGGGTTTTCTTCTTCTCGCACTTAGCCTTCAGGTAATCCGCATCAAAATCTTCGCTCAGCGGCTCAGGGCCGAGATGAGCCAGTACATTGTGCCCTTCCAGCTCTTTCGTCCACAGCCAGGCGCCAAAGCGACGCGGATCGGTATAGCGCAGCACTTTACCGTTGCTCATGACCAGATCAACATGGTCATGCTTATCTGGTGGCAGCTCATGAGGCAAGATGCGTAGGCTCCCGGACATGCCGAGGTGGATAATAATCCAGCCATCAGGCAACTCCAGAAGCAGATATTTCGCGCGACGTTGCACACTGAGCACGGGTTTGTCGCTCAACGCATGAATCTCATCGGAGACAGGCCAGCGCAGGCGACCGTTGCGCACAATCGCATGAAGAATAGTTTCGCCGACCAGGTGAGGCTCAATACCGCGGCGGCTGGTCTCTACCTCGGGTAATTCAGGCATGTTTCCTCCGTTGGGCTACGCAGAATGCAAAAAACCCCGCCGAAGCGGGGTTTTTCTACAAGGAGTCTAAAATTATTTAATTTTAGCTTCTTTGTACAGTACGTGCTGGCGTACAACTGGATCGAATTTTTTCAGTTCCAGTTTTTCCGGCTTAGTACGTTTGTTCTTCGTGGTGGTGTAGAAGTGACCTGTACCAGCAGAAGAAACCAGCTTGATTTTCTCGCGAATACCTTTAGCCATGATTTATTTCCTCTTTAAGTACTTAGTACTTTTCGCCACGGGCACGCAGTTCGGACAGAACTGTATCGATGCCTTTCTTATCAATAACACGCATACCTTTAGCAGATACACGCAGGGTGACAAAACGCTTCTCGCTCTCAACCCAGAAACGGTGAGAGTGCAGGTTCGGCAGGAAACGGCGTTTAGTCGCGTTCAGTGCGTGGGAACGGTTGTTACCGGTCACCGGACGCTTGCCAGTAACTTGGCAGACTCGGGACATGTCTATTCTCCAAAAATCAAATTAGCTCGAGCTTCGTATGGGGTATCGGCGCCTCGTCAGGCTTTACAGCCCGGTCATCGCAGTTCTAAGTGAACTCTCGATTGCCAGGCCCAAATGCCAAACCCGAGATTCTCAAAGGTGGCGTAGTATACGCTGACTCGGCGGTGTGCTCAAGTCCCGAACAGACAAAGATCCCTATGGATCGCGTGAAATGGCCTAAATCCAACCATGTTCTGCAAAAGAAACGTACTCTCCGCGGCCAATGATCAGATGGTCAACGACTCTAATGTCCATGAATTGACAACATTTTATGATACGTTGGGTCACTTCTTTGTCGGCGTTGCTCGGCTCTGCGCGCCCCGAGGGGTGATTATGCGCGAGGATCACGGCGGCTGCATTTACTTTTACTGCCTCCCGCACGATTTCACGCGGATGTACCTCAACAGAATTCAGCGTTCCTGAAAACAGACGGCAATGATGAATGACTCGATGCTGATTATCCAGAAAGATCACCATAAAGATCTCACGTTCTTCTTCACTTAGCTGGCTTTGTAAAAAGGTGAGGGCCTGGTCAGGACTCAGCAGCGAGTCATCCTCGTGCATCTGTGACACGTAATAACGACGGGCCAGCTCAGCAATTCCTTTTAACTGCGCGTATTTCGCGATGCCGATACCTTCGACACGCTCAAAATCAACCAGCTCGGCCGACAGCAAGCTATACAATGAGCCAAAGTGTTCGAGCATTTCGCTGGCAAGCGTAAAGACGTTTTTGCCGCGCGTACCGGTGCGCAAAAACAGCGCCAGTAACTCGGTATCTGTTAAGGTGGCAACGCCATCTTTCAGCAGCTTTTCCCGGGGCAGCATCGGGCAGGTTATTTCCATATGCTTATCTCCTTACTATTGCAAAAGCATGCTGCCACAGGCCCGGACAGCACTCGACCTGAAATTTGCCGTCTTGCGTAGCGCCTCGCAAAGTGATTCAAGGGACAACAACACGATGCTTTTCGGATTGTGATAAAATGCCCCACTCTCTGGTGAACCCAACAGGAAAGAATCATGAAGAGCCTGGCCGGTAAAAAAATCGTTCTTGGCGTGAGCGGCGGTATTGCTGCCTATAAAGCGCCAGAGCTGGTGCGCCGTTTGCGCGAGCGCGGAGCAGAAGTACGGGTGGCGATCACCGAAGGCGGTAAAGCCTTTATCACGCCCATGAGCTTACAGGCCGTTTCCGGTTTTCCGGTTTCCGATAGTCTTCTCGACCCGGCAGCAGAAGCCGCCATGGGCCATATTGAGCTGGGGAAATGGGCAGACCTCGTGATTCTTGCCCCGGCGACAGCAGATTTAATCGCCCGCGTTGCAGCGGGCATGGCTAACGACCTTGTGTCGACAATTTGCCTGGCTACACCGGCCCCCGTAGCAGTGGTGCCGGCCATGAACCAGCAGATGTATCGCAATGCCGCAACCCAACATAACCTTGCGACGCTTGCGTCGCGCGATCTGCTTATCTGGGGTCCGGACAGCGGCAGCCAGGCTTGTGGCGATGTCGGTCCAGGGCGCATGCTCGACCCGCTTGCGATTGTCGATCTTGCCGCTGACCATTTTTCGCCTGTAAACGATCTGCAACATCTCAACATCATGATTACCGCGGGCCCGACACGTGAGTCCCTGGATCCGGTGCGTTACATCACGAATAAGAGCTCCGGTAAGATGGGTTTCGCTATCGCCGCCGCCGCTGCAGAGCGCGGGGCAAAAGTGACGCTGGTCAGCGGACCGGTCTCACTACCCACGCCGCCGCAGGTCCATCGTATTGATGTGACCACCGCGCTGGAGATGGATGCGGCTGTTCAGTCAGACGTCCAGCAGCAGCATATTTTTATCGGCTGCGCCGCCGTCGCGGATTACCGCGCAGCTGACATCGCCGAGCAGAAAATCAAAAAGCAAGGCGATGAAATTACAATAAAAATGGTCAAAAACCCCGATATCGTTGCGAATGTGGGGGCATTAAAGATCAATCGACCTTTTGTTGTTGGATTTGCTGCTGAAACAAATAATGTGGAAGAATACGCCCGGCAAAAACGTACCCGCAAACATCTCGATTTGATTTGTGCGAATGACGTATCGCTGGCTACACAAGGATTTAACAGCGACAGCAACGCGCTGCACTTATTCTGGCAGGATGGAGAAAAACGCTTACCGCTTGAGCGAAAAGCGCTCCTGGGCCAACAATTACTGGACGAGATCGTTACCCGTTATGATGAAAAAAATCGACGTTAAGATTCTGGACCCGCGTGTTGGACAGCAATTTCCGCTGCCAACCTATGCCACCTCCGGCTCTGCCGGTCTTGACCTGCGTGCCTGTCTCGACAACGCCGTAGAACTGGCTCCGGGCGCCACCACCCTGTTACCGACTGGCCTGGCAATTCACATTGCCGATCCTTCTCTGGCAGCGGTTATTCTGCCGCGTTCTGGCCTTGGCCATAAACACGGTATCGTCCTGGGCAACCTGGTCGGGCTGATTGACTCCGATTACCAGGGCCAGTTGATGGTTTCTGTCTGGAACCGTGGTCAGGACAGCTTTACCATTGAACCGGGCGAGCGTATCGCGCAGATGGTGTTTGTACCCGTAGTACAGGCAGAATTTAACCTGGTGGAAGACTTTGATGCCACCGACCGTGGCGAAGGCGGCTTCGGCCATTCCGGGCGCAAATAAACGCCCGAACACTCCGTATTTCACAGCGCCATAATGTCATAACAAACCGCAAACGCCAGTTTGCGGTCGCTGTGTGGATGCGAGCCTGACAAGTGCTTATTTTCAGGGGTATTTTGTAACATGGCAGAAAAACAAACTGCGAAAAGGAATCGTCGCGAAGAAATACTTCAATCTCTGGCTCTGATGCTTGAATCCAGCGACGGCAGTCAACGCATCACCACCGCTAAGCTGGCCGCCTCTGTCGGCGTGTCGGAAGCGGCGTTGTATCGTCATTTCCCCAGTAAGACACGCATGTTCGACAGTCTGATCGAGTTTATCGAAGACAGTCTGATTACGCGTATCAACCTGATTCTGAAAGATGAGAAAGACACCTCTGCGCGCCTGCGCCTGATTGTCCTATTGATTCTGGGATTCGGTGAACGTAACCCCGGGCTAACCCGTATCCTGACCGGACACGCGCTGATGTTCGAACAAGATCGACTGCAGGGGCGGATTAACCAGCTTTTTGAGCGTATCGAAGCGCAATTGCGTCAAGTGCTACGCGAAAAGAGAATGCGTGAAGGTGAAGGTTACACCATCGATGAAACGCTGCTGGCAAGCCAGGTGCTGGCTTTCTGTGAAGGCATGCTCTCCCGTTTCGTGCGCAGCGAGTTCAAATATCGCCCAACCGACGATTTCGACGCCCGCTGGCCGCTCGTCGCCGCGCAATTGCAATAACATCCGTTTCACTCTGCAAAAAGTATAAGCCCGGTAAGCATCGCGCCACCGGGCTATTTATTACACGCCGTATGCTTCCCTGTACGCACGCACCGCCGCCAGGTGATCTGCCATTTCCGGTTTCTCTTCCAGATAGCTAATCAGATCTTTCAGGGTCACGATAGAGATCACTTTGCAGCCGTAATCACGCTCCACTTCCTGAATGGCAGAAATCTCGCCGCGACCACGCTCCTGGCGATCCAGCGAAATGAGCACGCCTGCTAGCTCCGCGTTATTTGCCTGGATAATCTCCATCGATTCACGAATCGCAGTTCCCGCCGTGATCACGTCATCCACCAGCATGACACGTCCCTGAAGTTCGCTACCGACCAGGTTACCGCCCTCGCCGTGTGTTTTGGCCTCTTTGCGGTTGAAGCAGTATGGAACATCGCGTTCATGGTGTTCAGCCAGCGCCACCGCCGTGGTGGTCGCAATCGGAATGCCTTTGTAAGCAGGGCCGAACAGCAGATCGAAGTCAATGCCGGAATCCATCAGCGCTTCGGCATAAAAACGGCCTAACAGTGCCAGATCGCGCCCGGTATTAAACAGCCCGGCGTTGAAGAAATAGGGGCTCTTGCGCCCGGATTTCAACGTAAACTCGCCAAACTTCAGTACCTGCTTGTTAAGCGCAAATTCAATAAACTGGCGCTGATATGCTTTCATGGATTCGCTCCTCATTCACTTTTCTACAGACAAAAAAAAGGGCGACAACGTCGCCCTTAAAATCAGTTTTCCAACGCCGCCTTCTGCGTCGTTACGATGGACTCAATCCCCCCTCGGGCCAACGCCAGCAAGGTAAGAAGTTCTTCATGGGTGAAGGGTTCGCCTTCTGCGGTGCCCTGCACCTCGATAATGCGCCCGTCTTCGGTCATCACCACGTTCATGTCGGTCTCTGCAGCGGAATCTTCTACATATTCCAGATCGCATAGCGCTTCGCCATTAACAATCCCGACGGAAACCGCAGCCACCATCCCTTTCATTGGGTTGGTTTTCAGTTTACCAGCCGCCACCAGCTTGTTCAGGGCATCGGCCAGTGCCACGCAGGCACCGGTAATAGAGGCTGTACGGGTACCGCCATCGGCCTGGATAACGTCGCAGTCCAGCGTAATGGTAAATTCACCCAGCACTTTCAAATCAACAGCTGCGCGCAGCGCACGCGCGATCAGGCGCTGGATTTCCATAGTACGGCCGCCCTGCTTACCTTTCGCCGCTTCGCGGGCGTTACGGGTATGTGTGGCACGCGGCAACATACCGTACTCGGCGGTGATCCAGCCCTGGCCCTGGCCTTTCAGAAAGCGTGGAACGCCCTCTTCAATCGAGGCGGTGCAGAGCACTTTGGTATCACCAAATTCAACAAGCACGGAACCTTCAGCGTGTTTTGTGTAATTACGGGTCAGGGTGACGGGGCGCACCTGATTGGCGCTACGACCTGCTGGACGCATGATGGAATCTCCGGCTTGAAACGAATGTGGCTGCGCATTATACGGATTAATGCCGCTTATTCCTATCCTGGGAAGGCCCCGAAAGCTATAATCCCCCCATCTCTCCTTTAAAAACAGGAACGACTATGATCCGCAGTATGACCGCCTACGCCCGGCGTGAAATCAAAGGTGCATGGGGTAGCGCCACATGGGAAATGCGCTCGGTAAACCAGCGCTACCTGGAGACCTATTTTCGTCTGCCGGAGCAGTTCCGTGGCCTTGAGCCAGTGATTCGTGAGCGTATCCGCTCCCGTCTGACTCGCGGCAAAATCGAGTGCAGCCTGCGCTACGAACCCGATGCCAGCGCGCAGGGGGAGTTGGTCCTGAACGAAAAACTGGCTAAACAGCTGGTTAATGCCGCGAACTGGGTCAAAATGCAGAGTGACGAAGGGGAAATTAACCCGGTTGATATCCTGCGCTGGCCAGGCGTGATGGCGGCTCAGGAACAGGATCTGGACGCCATTGCCGCAGAAATCCTCGCCGCGCTCGACAGCACCCTGGATGATTTCATCACCGCACGTGAAACCGAAGGCCAGGCACTGAAGGCGCTTATTGAGCAGCGTCTGGAAGGGGTGAGCGGTGAAGTGGCGAAAGTGCGCACTCACATGCCAGAAGTCCTGCAATGGCAGCGTGAACGCCTGGTTTCCAAACTGGAAGAGGCCGAAGTTCAGCTCGAAAACAATCGACTGGAACAAGAGCTGGTGCTGATGGCTCAGCGCGTAGACGTTGCTGAAGAGCTGGACCGTCTGGAAGCGCACGTAAAAGAAACCTATAACATCCTGAAGAAGAAAGAGGCAGTAGGCCGTCGTCTCGACTTCATGATGCAGGAGTTCAACCGTGAATCGAATACTCTGGCTTCAAAGTCTATTAACTCTGAAGTGACCAACTCTGCTATTGAGCTGAAAGTGTTGATCGAGCAGATGCGCGAGCAGATTCAAAACATCGAATAACCCGCGTTGTCTCCTATGGCCCCGTCTGGGGCCATTAACTCATTTCCCCCGAGTATATCTAATCCTAATTTCTCCCTTAAATTACTCAACCCCTGCATTATCGCCGTCCACGCATTAGAAAAAGTATGGGAAAGTGCCTCACACAAAAAAATCTAAATCGTGAGCTAACCCACAAAACGCTACCCTGACGCCCTCACATCTGGGGGTTATATGCTGCTACATATCCTTTACCTTATTGGTATCACAGCCGAAGCCATGACCGGTGCGCTGGCCGCAGGCCGCCGACGGATGGATACTTTCGGCGTGATCATTATTGCCACAGCGACGGCGCTTGGCGGCGGTTCAGTGCGCGATATCCTGCTGGGTCACTACCCGCTTGGCTGGGTAAAGCATCCTGAGTACGTGATTATTGTCGCCGTAGCAGCCGTGCTGACGACCATTGTCGCCCCCGTCATGCCGCATTTACGCCGCCTGTTCCTGGTGCTGGACGCCCTGGGCCTGATCGTCTTTTCCATTATCGGTGCCCAAATCGCCCTGGATATGGGCGAAGGCCCGGTCATTGCGACCATTGCAGCCGTCGTGACCGGCGTGTTTGGCGGCGTATTGCGGGATATGTTCTGCAAGCGCATCCCGCTGGTGTTCCAGAAAGAGCTATACGCCGGCGTGTCATTCGCCTCTGCCGTGTTATATGTGGCCTTACAACATTACGTCTCCAGCCAGGATGTGGTGATTATCTCAACCCTGTTGTTTGGCTTTACGGCTCGCATGCTGGCGTTGCGCCTGAAGCTGGGTCTGCCGGTTTTCCATTATCGTCACGACAGCCACTAATCTCCTCCGCCTGGAAACCTTTTACGCCCTGCGTCCTCAGCCATGAGGTCAGGGCGATTAGCGTAGGGTGATGAACAAATTCAATAAGCCTGCGCGCCCTCGCTTGTCCCACCCCGGCAACCTGCCGCCAGCTGCGTTCATCCTGTTGCTGAAGTGTTAACCAGTCCTGGTCGCGAAGCGCATTCAAAGCGGTGCGCGGTAGTGGCACCCCAAGCGCTTCCAGCCAGCGAGTAAAAGGCAGCTGGCGCGCCAGATCAAAGCGGTGCCAAAGCTGAAGCCCGCGCTGGGCTGATAGCCCCGGCGTCTGTTGCAACTGCGCCTTGCTCAATGCCAGCCACGAAAACAGATGTTCGAAATGGTGGATCTGATGAAGCAGACGCCATCCCGCCTCCCCTACGCCTTCGATATTTAAAACCGATGGCGCGCTCAGCCGTACGAGCCGGGCGATAAACTGTTCACGACAGGCTGGTGTGGCATAAAAACAGGTTAGCGGGGTATACCCGGAGGCTGGAGGTTCAGGCTTTGTGCGATCCGCCCCTCGCCAGACCACGCTGTCAATGCGCGGTATGCCCTGCCCCGCCAGGCTAACCTGAATCTGATCTCCCGGCGCAAGATCCAGCCTCTGCCAGCGCGCCACAGAACCGAGGTTAACCCGCTGGACACGCTTGTCATCCAGCTGTACGGGCTCCAGCGTGGCGACTACCGCTATTCGCCCGGTGCGTCCCACGGTAAAAGTAATTGCCTTCACTTCTGTCACCCGGGCCGCCGGGGCATATTTCCACGCCACGACCCAGCGCCCCTCGCCCGGCAACCACTCCTCTCCCTTTGGCTCTCGCCCCGAGCGAACCACAATGCCATCCGTTACGAAGGGCAATGGCGAGTGATACCACTGCTGGCGGAGCGCTTCTGCCTCTTCTGCACGCGTAATTTTTCGTGTCCATGCTTCGGTCCAGAGAAAACCGGCCTGGGTCAGCGCCGTCAGCCGCTGCGGCATCGAAGCGGGCCCATCAGGCCAGGCCCAGATAAAAACATCAATATCGTTAAGCAGTGCGCTTTCACCATGTCGCATCATTGCCCCGGCAACCCTGGCCCGCGCGTTCATCCCTCCCATTTGCTGCTGAATGTGCCCCTCACGGCGTAAAAAGAGCTCTCCCTGCAAGACGCTGTTTGCCAGCAGATCCGTCGTATGAGCAGGTATCCGCGGCAACGCCTGCACTTTTGTTGTCCAGTCCTCTCCTTTCAGGCCATCTCCGCGGCTCGTCGCCTGCACCAGTCGCCCCTGGCGATAAACCAGCGTGACCGCCACCCCATCAACTTTAGGTTGCACCCAGAGATCGCCACGATTTCGCATCCACTCGCGAAGCGCCGCACTATCTTTGATTTTTTCCACTCCGGTATGGCTAACAGGATGACGGGTTGTGCCCCGCGTGGCGGGCAGCATCAGTGCCGCGTGCTCATCGCCAAAACAGCGCTGCCACTGTTTTAACCGCTCGCTCAGCTGGTCATACACCTCATCGTTGACGTTGCTCACCCCATCCTGCCAGTAAGCCTTATCCCAGCGGGCAATCTGCGCGCTAAGCCGGTTTATCTCTTGCTCGGCTTTTGCGTGCGACCAGACAGGGCAAACCGCCATTCCGTAGCCGCTCCATACCATCATTACTGCTCCAGCCCATCGCCACATTGTTACCCCTCCCTGCAATGAGAATGGGTATAACGCAGACCGACTCCCGGGTGCGATGGGCAAAAGCCAATTCCACGAGGCGTTATCCAGAAATTGTTTTTGTTGCAGCAAACGGGCAATAAATCTGGAAAAAAGCAGGCAAAAATCTGCAAGAGAGGGAAAAAATGTGACAAAGGCTACGTCGCGCAGCGGCGACGTGTATAATAAGCCCGTATGTAGGACTTTCTTCGCTAACACATACAAAAGACTCTCATGGCTCAAGGCACGCTTTATATTGTTTCTGCCCCTAGTGGCGCGGGTAAATCCAGTCTGATTCAGGCGCTGTTAAAAACCCAACCGTTGTACGACACGCAGGTGTCCGTTTCTCATACCACGCGAGCGCCGCGTCCAGGTGAGGTGCACGGTGAACACTATTTCTTTGTTAATCACGACGAATTCAGAGCGATGATTGCCAGAGATGCGTTTCTTGAACACGCCGAGGTCTTTGGCAACTATTACGGCACATCCCGCGAGACCATTGAGCAAGTTCTGGCTACGGGCGTAAATGTGTTTCTGGATATCGACTGGCAGGGCGCGCAGCAAATCCGCAATAAAATGCCTGATTCGCGTAGCATCTTTATTTTACCGCCGTCGAAAGATGAACTAGATCGCCGCCTGCGTGGCCGTGGTCAGGATAGCGAAGAGGTAATCGCCAAACGTATGGCTCAGGCAGTTGCGGAAATGAGCCATTACGCTGAATATGATTACCTGATTGTGAATGATGACTTTGATGCCGCCCTGAGCGATCTCAAAACCATTCTTCGCGCCGAACGTCTGCGTATGAGCCGCCAGAAGCAGCGACATGACGCATTAATCACCAAACTGTTGGCAGACTGAACCTACATTCAGTATCATGCCCAGTCATTTCTTCATCTGTGGAGCATTTCAAGTATGGCACGCGTAACTGTTCAGGACGCTGTAGAGAAAATTGGTAACCGTTTTGACCTGGTGCTGGTCGCCGCGCGTCGCGCTCGTCAGATGCAGGTTGGCGGTAAAGATCCGCTGGTACCGGAAGAAAACGATAAAACCACCGTTATTGCACTTCGCGAAATCGAAGAAGGTCTGATCAACAACCAGATCCTCGACGTGCGTGAGCGCCAGGAGCAGCAAGAGCAGGAAGCCGCAGAACTGCAGGCCGTTACCGCCATTGCTGAAGGTCGTCGTTAATTAAACCTGCGGGTCGCCCTTGTATCTGTTTGAAAGCCTGAATCAACTGATTCAAACCTACCTGCCTGAAGACCAGATTAAGCGTCTTCAGCAGGCGTATCTCGTTGCACGTGACGCTCACGAGGGCCAGACACGTTCAAGCGGTGAACCCTACATCACGCACCCGGTGGCGGTTGCCTGCATTCTGGCCGAGATGAAACTCGACTATGAAACGCTGATGGCCGCGCTGCTGCATGATGTGATCGAAGATACCCCCGCCACCTACCAGGATATGGAACAGCTGTTTGGCAAAAGCGTTGCCGAGCTGGTGGAAGGGGTCTCTAAGCTGGATAAGCTTAAATTCCAGGATAAGAAAGAGGCGCAAGCCGAAAACTTTCGCAAGATGATAATGGCGATGGTGCAGGATATCCGCGTCATTCTCATTAAACTCGCTGACCGTACCCACAATATGCGCACGCTGGGCTCACTTCGCCCGGATAAACGTCGCCGCATCGCCCGTGAAACCCTCGAAATCTATAGCCCGCTGGCGCACCGTTTAGGTATTCATCACATCAAGACCGAGCTTGAAGAGCTGGGCTTTGAAGCGTTGTACCCGAACCGCTTCCGCGTGATCAAAGAGGTGGTGAAAGCCGCACGTGGCAACCGTAAAGAGATGATTCAAAAAATCCTCTCTGAAATCGAAGGGCGTCTACAGGAAGCGGGTATTCCGTGCCGCGTCAGCGGTCGCGAAAAACATCTCTACTCCATCTACTGCAAAATGGTGCTTAAAGAGCAACGTTTTCACTCGATCATGGATATCTACGCCTTCCGCGTCATCGTCCATGATTCCGACACCTGTTATCGCGTGTTGGGCCAGATGCACAGCCTCTACAAGCCGCGTCCGGGGCGCATGAAAGACTATATCGCCATTCCTAAAGCGAACGGCTATCAGTCTCTGCACACCTCGATGATCGGGCCACACGGCGTGCCGGTCGAAGTGCAGATCCGTACCGAAGATATGGATCAGATGGCAGAGATGGGGGTTGCGGCACACTGGGCGTATAAAGAGCACGGTGAAACCAGCACTACGGCGCAAATCCGCGCCCAGCGCTGGATGCAAAGCCTGCTGGAGCTGCAACAAAGCGCCGGTAGCTCGTTTGAATTTATCGAGAGCGTTAAATCCGATCTCTTCCCGGATGAGATTTACGTTTTCACGCCGGAAGGGCGCATTGTCGAACTGCCTGCCGGCGCCACGCCGGTTGACTTCGCCTATGCCGTGCACACCGATATCGGTCATGCCTGCGTAGGTGCCCGCGTCGACAGACAGCCGTATCCGCTGTCGCAGCCGCTGACCAGCGGTCAGACCGTGGAAATCATTACCGCACCCGGCGCTCGCCCAAATGCGGCGTGGCTTAACTTTGTCGTCAGCTCTAAAGCCCGCGCCAAAATTCGCCAGCTGCTGAAGAACCTCAAGCGCGACGATTCCGTCAGCCTGGGGCGTCGTCTGCTCAACCATGCGCTGGGCGGCAGTCGTAAACTGAACGAGATTCCGAAAGAGAACATTCAGCGTGAGCTTGAGCGCATGAAGCTCGCCACGATGGACGATCTGCTGGCGGAAATCGGTCTTGGCAACGCCATGAGCGTGGTCGTGGCGAAGAACCTGCAACAGGGCGAAGCCACGCCAATAGCGCCTGGCGCGTCTGGCCATACCCATCTGCCCATCAAAGGCGCTGACGGGGTGCTTATCACCTTCGCCAAATGTTGCCGCCCGATCCCTGGCGACCCGATTCTGGCGCACGTCAGCCCAGGTAAAGGCCTGGTTATTCACCACGAATCCTGTCGTAACATCCGCGGCTACCAGAAAGAGCCTGAGAAGTTCATGGCGGTTGAGTGGGATAAAGAGACCGAGCAAGAATTTATCACCGAAATTAAGGTCGATATGTTCAACCACCAGGGGGCACTGGCGAACCTGACGGCTGCCATCAATACGGCATCCTCCAATATCCAGAGTTTGAACACGGAAGAGAAAGATGGCCGCGTCTACAGCGCCTTCATTCGTCTGACGGCCCGTGACCGTGTGCATCTGGCGAACATTATGCGCAAAATCCGCGTGATGCCGGACGTCATCAAAGTCACCCGTAACAGAAACTAAGCTGATGAACGCGAAACGTTACGAGCGTATCTGTGAGATGCTCGCCAGGCGACAGCCGGATCTGACGGTGTGCATGGAGCAGGTACATAAGCCGCATAACGTCTCTGCTATCGTCCGTACCGCCGATGCCGTGGGTGTGCACGAAGTGCACGCCGTCTGGCAGGATCACCGCATGCGCCCGATGGTGTCTGCGGCGGCGGGCAGCAACAGCTGGGTGCAGGTAAAAAATCACAAAACCATCAGCGAAGCCGTTTCGCACCTTAAAGGGCGCGGAATGCAGGTGCTGGCGACCCATCTCTCCGATAAGGCCGTCGATTTTCGTGAGATCGACTACACCCGTCCTACCTGCATTTTGATGGGCCAGGAAAAGGCCGGGATCACCCAGGAAGCGTTAGATCTGGCGGATCAGGACATTATCATCCCGATGATCGGCATGGTGCAGTCGTTAAACGTCTCGGTGGCCTCCGCTCTGATTCTCTACGAAGCACAGCGCCAGCGTCAGAACGCCGGTATGTACCAGCGTAGCAACAGCATGTTGCCGGAAGAGGAGCAACAGCGTCTGCTGTTCGAAGGTGGTTATCCGGTGCTGGCCCGTGTGGCGAAGCAGAAAAAGTTACCCTACCCCCACGTCAACGCGCAGGGCGAGATCGAAGCCGATGCCGGGTGGTGGGCTACCATGCAGTACGCGGGATAAATCATGAAAGGCCGCCTGCTCGACGCCGTTCCTCTTAACACGCTTACGGGCGTGGGTGCGGCGCAAAGCAGTAAACTGGCGAAGATTGGCCTGCATACCGTGCAGGATTTGCTGCTTCACTTCCCCCTGCGTTACGAAGATCGCACCCATCTCTACCGCATCGACGACCTGTTACCTGGCATATACGCCACGGTTGAAGGCGAAGTCCTGAACTGCAATATCACCTTCGGCGGCCGCCGGATGATGACCTGCCAGATTAGCGATGGCTCCGGCGTTCTTACGATGCGTTTCTTCAACTTCAGCGCGGCGATGAAAAACAGTCTTGCCACCGGGCGACGGGTTTTAGCCTATGGCGAAGCCAAACGCGGCAAATACGGCGCGGAGATGATCCACCCGGAGTATCGTGTGCAGGGGGATCTCAGTACGCCTGAGTTGCAAGAGACATTGACGCCGGTTTATCCCACCACCGAAGGGGTTAAACAGGCGACGCTGCGTAAACTCACCGACCAGGCGCTGGAGTTGCTGGATACCTGCGCTATCGCCGAGCTTTTGCCGCCGGAGCTGGCGCAAGGGATGATGAGCCTGCCGGAAGCGATGCGCACCCTGCACCGTCCGCCGCCGTCATTGCAGCTTAGCGATTTAGAGAGCGGACAACATCCCGCCCAGCGGCGGCTTATCCTTGAAGAATTGCTGGCGCATAACCTCAGTATGCTGGCCCTGCGTGCGGGCGCCCAGCGCTTCCACGCTCTGCCTCTTACGCCGCGCGATGATTTAAAAGATAAGCTGCTGGCCTCGCTGCCGTTCAAACCCACCGGTGCCCAGGCCCGGGTGGTGGCTGAAGTTGAGCGCGACATGGGGCTCGACGTACCGATGATGCGTCTGGTTCAGGGGGATGTGGGCTCCGGTAAAACGCTGGTTGCCGCGCTTGCCGCCCTGCGCGCCATTGCGCACGGAAAACAGGTGGCGCTGATGGCGCCCACCGAACTGCTGGCCGAACAGCATGCCAATAACTTCCGCAACTGGTTTGCCCCCCTGGGCATCGAAGTTGGCTGGCTGGCCGGAAAGCAAAAAGGCAAAGCGCGCCTTGCGCAACAAGAGGCCATCGCCAGCGGCCAGGTGCAGATGATTGTCGGAACCCATGCCATATTCCAGGAACAGGTGCAGTTTAATGGCCTGGCGCTGGTCATTATTGATGAGCAGCACCGCTTTGGCGTGCATCAGCGACTGGCGCTGTGGGAGAAAGGGCTGCAGCAGGGTTTCCATCCGCATCAGCTGATCATGACCGCGACCCCCATTCCGCGCACCCTGGCGATGACCGCCTACGCCGATCTGGATACCTCCACCATTGACGAGCTGCCGCCAGGCCGAACACCAGTGACCACGGTCGCTATTCCGGATACGCGCCGCAGCGAGATTATCGACCGCGTGCGCAACGCCTGCATGCAGGAAGGGCGGCAGGCGTACTGGGTCTGCACCCTGATTGAAGAGTCCGACCTGCTGGAAGCGCAGGCCGCCGAAGCGACCTGGGAAGAGCTAAAGCTCGCCCTGCCGGAGCTGAATATCGGCCTGGTACATGGCCGTATGAAGCCGGCCGATAAACAGGCGGTGATGCAGGCATTTAAACTGGGCGAGCTGCATTTGCTGATTGCCACCACGGTCATTGAAGTGGGCGTAGACGTGCCCAATGCCAGCCTGATGATTATCGAGAACCCGGAGCGTCTGGGCCTTGCGCAACTCCACCAGCTGCGTGGCCGCGTCGGCCGTGGCGCGGTGGCGTCTCATTGTGTATTACTTTATAAATCCCCGCTCTCGAAAACCGCCCAAATGCGCCTGCAGGTGTTGCGCGATAGTAACGACGGGTTTGTGATTGCACAAAAAGATCTGGAGATCCGCGGGCCTGGCGAACTGCTGGGCACGCGCCAGACCGGGAATGCGGAATTCAAAGTGGCCGATTTACTGCGCGACCAGGCAATGATCCCCGAAGTTCAGCGCCTGGCGCGACATATTCACGAACGCTACCCTGAACAAGCGGCAGCGTTAATTGATCGTTGGATGCCCGAGACCGAGCGCTACTCCAACGCCTGAGGCTTAGCCAAAAATGGGCAGCATCAGATAGAGTTTTATGACCAGCGCGTTCACGATATCAATAAAGAACGCACCGACCATCGGCACCACCAGAAACGCCATATGCGATGGACCAAACCGCTCGGTTATCGCCTGCATATTGGCAATCGCCGTTGGCGTGGCCCCCAGACCAAACCCGCAATGCCCTGCCGCCAGCACCGCCGCATCGTAGTTTTTACCCATCAATCGCCAGGTCACAAAGATGGCATAAAAGGCCATAAACAGCGTCTGGACTGCCAGAATCGCCAGCATCGGCAGAGCCAGCGAGGCCAGTTCCCACAGCTTCAGGCTCATTAACGCCATCGCCAGGAACAGCGACAGGCAGACGTTCCCCAGCACCGACACCGCGCGTTCAAACACACGATAGAACCCCATCAGCGACAGGCCATTGCTGAGGATGACCCCAACAAAGAGCACGCAAACGAAGGTCGGTAATTCAAATGCCGTGCCCGCCAGCCATTGCGCAATGAGCTTACCGGCGGTCAAACAGATGGCGATAAGCGCGATGGTTTCAATCAGTACCAGCGACGTGATCACGCGGCCAACCTCGGGCTTTTCAAAAGCCGACGGCACCATTTCATCATCCGGCCTGCCGTTTGGCGTGGAGGAGCGTTTCACCAGATAGCGCGCCACCGGGCCGCCGATCAGCCCGCCCAGCACCAGCCCGAACGTTGCGCAGGCCATCGCCACTTCGGTGGCATTCTGAAAGCCGTAGCGCTCAATAAAGACTTTGCTCCACGCTGCCCCGGTACCGTGTCCGCCGGAAAGGGTAATTGAGCCCGCGAGCAGTCCCATCAGCGGATCCAGCCCCAGCAGAGAGGCCATGCCAATGCCGATGGCGTTCTGCATTACCAGCAGCCCGACCACCACAATCAGGAACACCCCCAGCACTTTGCCACCGGCGCGCAGGCTGGCCAGATTTGCATTCAGGCCGATCGTCGCGAAGAACGCCAGCATCAGCGGCTCTTTCAGAGTCATATCAAAGTTGATTTCCCAGCCCATGCTTTGTTTCAGCGCCAGCGCTGCCAGCAGGCCGCCGGCGACGGGTTCGGGAATGGTATAGCGACGAAGAAAGGAAACACGATGAACCAGCTTACGTCCGAGCAGTAAAACCAGCGTTGCCGCAACAAGCGTCGACAACGTATCGAGATGAATCATAGAAGGCTCCTTTTATGCGTATGTTCCATGCACACACGGCGTTATCCTGGCCGGTTTGCGCTCCTCATGAGCCCCGGCGATGGAAGTGTAATTAACTTTTTTCTCCCGATATAGAAAAAGCCGCACAAACTGGAGGTCTTTATCCGTAAATTTCGCTGGCAATCGTTTGCTTTTATTGCGCCATCGGCTAGAATGCCCGCTTTTCCTCCTGGGATCGCAGCCGATGTCCGTTAACGCCGTAGAACAGCAAGATGCGCAACCGATTGCGCAGCAGCATAACAGTGAACTGATTTACCGTCTTGAAGACCGCCCACCGCTGGCGCAAACCCTGTTTGCCGCCTGCCAGCATCTGCTGGCGATGTTTGTTGCGGTGATAACGCCGGCGCTGCTGATCTGCCAGGCGCTCGGTTTACCGGCGCAGGACACCCAGCACATCATCAGTATGTCGCTGTTCGCCTCTGGCGTGGCCTCTATTATCCAGATTAAAGCCTGGGGTCCGGTGGGCTCTGGCCTGCTGTCGATCCAGGGCACCAGTTTTAACTTTGTGGCGCCGCTGATTATGGGCGGCACCGCGCTGAAAACCGGCGGCGCCGATGTGCCGACCATGATGGCAGCGCTGTTTGGCACCCTGATGCTGGCAAGCTGCACCGAGATGGTTATCTCCCGCGTGCTGCATCTGGCGCGCCGCATCATTACCCCACTGGTCTCCGGCGTGGTGGTGATGATTATCGGCCTGTCGCTGATCCAGGTAGGACTGACGTCTATCGGCGGCGGCTATGCAGCGATGAACGACCACACCTTCGGCGCGCCGAAAAATCTGCTGCTGGCAGGTATCGTACTGGCCATCATTATTCTGCTTAACCGCCAGCGTAACCCTTACCTGCGCGTCGCCTCGCTGGTGATCGCGATGGCAGCAGGCTACCTGGCGGCGTGGGCCATGGGCATGCTGCCCGAGAATACCGCACCGACAAACAGTGCACTGATCACCGTCCCGACGCCGCTGTATTACGGCCTGGGCATTGACTGGGGTCTGCTGCTGCCGCTGATGCTGGTCTTTATGATCACCTCTCTGGAAACCATCGGTGATATCACCGCCACCTCTGATGTTTCTGAGCAGCCGGTGTCTGGCCCGCTGTATATGAAACGCCTGAAAGGCGGCGTGCTGGCAAACGGGCTGAACTCGTTTGTTTCTGCGGTCTTTAACACCTTCCCGAACTCCTGCTTCGGCCAGAACAATGGCGTGATCCAGCTGACGGGCGTTGCCAGCCGTTACGTTGGCTTTGTGGTGGCGCTGATGCTGATTGTGCTGGGTCTGTTCCCGGCGGTGAGCGGCTTTGTTCAGCACATTCCGGAACCGGTACTGGGCGGCGCGACGCTGGTGATGTTTGGTACCATCGCTGCCTCTGGCGTGCGCATTGTCTCGCGTGAGCCGCTGAACCGTCGTGCAATCATGATTATTGCACTCTCTCTGGCCGTAGGCCTTGGCGTTTCTCAGCAGCCATTGATCCTGCAGTTTGCGCCGGACTGGGTGAAAAACCTGCTCTCTTCCGGCATTGCCGCCGGCGGTATCACCGCTATCGTGCTCAACCTGATCTTCCCGCCAGAGAAGAGCTGATCCCCATTTCACGGCAGCCGCGTCCGGCTGCCGTGACATCGATTTACCAATCCCGCCTTGAGCATTGCGCCCAAATGTTGCATAACTCCTCTATGTGCGTTTTGCGGGATGGAAGACCATGAAATTTATTGGAAAGCTGCTCGTCTATATTCTTGTCGCCATATTGATTGCGATTATTGCGCTCTATTTTCTGGTCCAGACCCGCTGGGGCGCGGCTCAGGTGAGTAGCTGGATCACCGTCAATACCGATTACGAGCTTAATTTCGACCTGATGGATCACCGTTTTTCGTCCCCGACGCATATCCTGCTGAAAAATGTCACCTTTGGCCGGGACGGGAAACCTGCCACGCTGGTTGCCAAAACCGTGGATATCGGCCTAAGCAGCCGCCAGGTGACCGATCCGCTGCATATGGATACCATTACCCTCTCTGACGGCACTCTGAACCTCTCCCCGCAGACCGCGCCGCTTCCTTTCCAGGCCGATCGCCTGCAGCTGAATAACATGGCCTTTAACAGCCCGAATATGGAGTGGGATCTGAGCGCGCAGAAGGTGACCGGCGGCGTTAACCCATGGCAGCCCGAGGCAGGTAATGTGCTGGGCAAAAAAGCGCAGATTCAAATCAGCGCCGGGTCGCTGACCCTGAACGGCGTAGAGACCAGCAACGTGCTGATTCAGGGCGAGCTGAATGGCAAAGAGGTGGTGCTAAGCACCATCGGCGCCGATATGGCGCGCGGCTCGCTCACGGGCACCGCTCGTCGCAATGCCGACGGCGGGTGGGTGGTGGATAACCTGCGTCTGAACGAGATTCGCCTGCAGAGCGATAAAGCCTTAGCCGATTTCTTCACCCCCATCACCACCTTGCCGTCTTTTAAAATTGGCCGACTCGAAGTGACCGACGCCCGGCTGCAGGGGCCGGACTGGGCGGTGACCGATCTCGATCTGAGCTTGCGCAACCTGACGTTAAGCAATGGCGACTGGCAGAGCGACGATGGCCGCCTGTCGATGAACGCCAGTGAGTTTATTTATGGCTCGCTGCACCTGTTTGACCCGATTCTGAACGCGGAGTTTTCCCCGCAGGGCGTGGCGCTGCGTCAGTTTACCTCCCGCTGGGAGGGGGGGATGATCCGTACTTCCGGTAACTGGTTGCGCAACGGTAAGGCGCTGGTGCTGGACGATGTGGCCATCGCCGGGCTGGAGTACACCCTGCCGCAGAACTGGAAAAATCAGTGGATGGCTGAGTTACCGACCTGGCTGAATAGCGTAACGCTGAAGAAATTCGGCCTGAGCCGTAACCTGGTGATTGATGTGGATCCCGCCTTCCCATGGCAGATCACCGCGCTGGATGGCTATGGCGCGAATCTGCAGCTGGCGAAAGATCGTCAATGGGGAGTGTGGAGCGGTAGCGCGACGCTGAACGGCGCAGCGGCGACCTTTAATCGCGTGGATGTGCGTCGCCCGTCGCTGTCGCTCAATGCCAACGCCTCGACGGTAAATATTAGCGAGCTGAGCGCCTTTACCGAGCGCGGTATTCTGGAAGCCACCGGCACCGTTTCACAGCTGCCGTCACGGCAAACCACCGTCAGCCTCAACGGACGCGGCGTGCCGCTAAACGTGCTGCAGCAGTGGGGCTGGCCCGCGCTGCCTGTGACCGGCGATGGCAATATACAGCTCACCGCCAGTGGAAGCGTGCAGGCTAACGCACCGCTGAAACCGACGGTGAACGGCAAGCTGCGTGCGATAAATATGGATAAACAGCAGGTGGTGCAGACGATGACGGGTGGCGTGGTTTCAACGGCGCCGGCTGTTTCACCCTCACCCCAGCCCTCTCCCTGAAGGGAGAGGGAGTAAAACCCAGCCCGCACTTACCGGTCCCCTTGCCACGGAAGGGAGAGCGGGCAATCCCCAGCCCGCACATAACGGTCCCCTTTACACGAAAGGGAGAGCGGGCAATCCCCAGCCCACACATAACGGTCCCCTCTCCCTATGGGAGAGGGTTAGGGTGAGGGGAGGAAAACCGCATCAGAGCTGAATCACCACCTCACTCCCCTCCGGCTTCACCACCACGCCCCACTCGCTCCCCGCATGAGACGCCCCTTGCACGCCTCCAACCTGCTGCACATTGCGCAGGCACAGCGTCCAGCTGCGGGCATCGCCCTCGCCTTTCACCCTCACAGTGCCGCCGCTGCGCGTCGCCGTTAGCGTAAATACGACAGTGCCGTCTGCCGCAGGCACTTCGCTTACCGCCGTTGCGCCATCGCTCAGGTTAAACAGCTGGAAAGCCGTCCCCTCGTTCCAGGCGTAGTCCGGCTTCTGGTTGTTGTTGCCCAGCGCCAGCAGGGTATTGTCGCGCACATAGACCGGCAGGCTCTGGAAGTCGTGCTGCTGCTTATGCCAGCGGCTCCCCTGAAGTTCATCGTTATGCCACAGGTGCGTCCAGCGCCCTTCCGGCAGATAAAACTGTACGTCACCCGCTTCGGAGAAGACCGGTGCAACCATCACAGCCTCCCCCAGCATGTACTGACGGTCAAGATAATCACACGCCGGATCGTCCGGGAACTCCAGCATCATCGCGCGCAGCATCGGCGTGCCAAACTCGCGCGCCAGCGCCGCCTGACGATACAGGTACGGCATCATCTGGCATTTCAGCTGAGTAAAGTGGCGCACCACGTCGCAGGACTCGTCATCGTACGCCCACGGCACGCGGTAGGATTTGCTGCCGTGCAGCCGGCTATGGCTGGAGAACAGCCCGAACGCGCACCAACGTTTATAGACGTGGGCCGGAGCGGTGTTTTCGAACCCGCCGATATCGTGGCTCCAGAAACCAAACCCGGACAGGCCAATCGACAACCCGCCGCGCAGGCTTTCCGCCATGGATTCGTAATTGGCATAGCAGTCGCCGCCCCAGTGCACCGGAAACTGTTGGGCACCGACGGACGCCGAACGGGCGAACAGCACCGCTTCCTCTTCGCCCACCGTCTCTTTCAGTACGTTCCACACCAGTTCGTTGTAGATATAGGCGTAGTGGTTGTGCATCTTCTGCGGATCGGATCCGTCGAACCACTGCACGTCCGTCGGAATTCGCTCGCCAAAGTCTGTCTTGAAGCAATCTACGCCGATATCCACCAGCCCCTTGAGCTTGTCGGCATACCACCGGCAGGCTTCCGGGTTGGTAAAGTCGTAAATCGCCAGCCCCGGCTGCCATTTGTCCCACTGCCACAGGGAGCCGTCCGGGCGTTTCAGCAGATAGCCTTTCTCTTTCAGCTCCTTAAATACCGGCGACTTCTGGCCGATATAGGGGTTAATCCAGACGCAGACCTTCAGCCCTTTCTCCTTCAGGCGGCGGATCATCCCCTCCGGGTCGGGGAAGGTCACCGGGTCCCACTCAAAATCGCACCACTGGAAGGCTCTCATCCAGAAGCAGTCGAAGTGGAAAACATGCAGCGGCAGATCGCGCTCGGCCATGCCGTCGATAAAGCTGTTTACCGTCGCTTCGTCGTAGTTGGTGGTGAATGAGGTAGTCAGCCACAGGCCGAACGACCATGCCGGCGGCAGCGCCGGACGCCCGGTGAACTGCGTGTAGCGGTTTAGCACCTCTTTTGGCGTCGGGCCGTCGACCACGAAATACTCCAGATATTCGCCTTCGACGCTGAACTGCACCTTAGAAACTTTCTCTGAGCCGATCTCAAAGGAGACGTTTTCCGGATGGTTCACCAGCACGCCGTAGCCGCGGTTGGTGAGGTAAAACGGAATGTTTTTATACGATTGCTCGGTGCTGGTACCGCCGTCGCGGTTCCAGGTTTCCACCGTCTGGCCGTTGCGCACCAGGGCGGTGAAGCGCTCGCCCAGGCCGTAGACCGTTTCGCCCACGCCCAGGTCCAGACGCTCGAACATGTAGTTGTGATCGGTGTTACTGTCCTGCACGTAGCCGTTATTTTTCAGCTGGCTGCCGGTAATGCGCTGCCCGTTGCGCAGGAAATCCAGCGCCCAGAACTCGCCTTTGGTGACGCGCACGCTAACGCTGCCACTTTTCAGCTCGGCAAACGCCGCGTTGTTTTCAATCTCGACCTTCACGTCGTTGAGAACGTTAAGGGGATAGTGCGGGCCGTTATCCAGCGCCCCCTGGAAATGCTCGATGCGCACCCCGACAATCCCTTCCTGCGGGGCAAATAGACGAACCGTGAACATCAATGTGTCGAGCTGCCAGGTGCGTTCGCGCACGTCACGCGGCGCCACGTAGACCACCAGGTCGTTACCCTGCTGCTCCACATCAAACACCTGAACCGGATAAGTCACGTTCAGACCCGGTTGAATAAGCCAGTTTCCGTCACTGATTTTCATACTCTCGTCCTCTTAGTTCCGTAATTCTTTGCTGACCGGCAGGGTTTCAAACTCTTGCTGATTGCGGCGCGCGCCTTGTGCCAGCTCGCCCATGATTTTGGTCAGGAAGGGGGTTTTCAGCGTGTAATAGCGTTTGGCGATGATGGCGCTCAGCACGTAGCAGGCCGCCGGCACCAGGGTAAACAGGCCGATGATGATGCTGATGGTCGCGCTATTCTGGGTTTTGGCCGCCGCGTCGTAACCGCCGCCTGCCAGCATCCAGCCGATGAGTGCCCCGCCCAGCGCCAGGCCCAGTTTCAGTACGAACAGCGTGCCCGCAAAGCTGATGCCGGTCAGGCGTTTGCCGTTAGTCCATTCGCCGTAGTCGACGGTATCGGACATCATCACCCACTGGATTGGCGTTACCAGCTGGTGCAGCACACCAATGACGAAGATAAAAGCGAACATCAGGACGGTGGCCTGCATCGGCACGAAGAACATCGCCACGCTCACCACTGCCAGTGCGGCGTTGGTCCACCAGAAGATACTGACTTTGCATTTCCAGTCAGTGAGCGGTTTCGCCAGCGCGGAGCCAATCAGGTTGCCGACGCAGTAGGTGGTGAGGAAGGCGACGAACACCTCCGGCGACCCCATAATCCAGGTGCAGTAGTACATCATCGCGCCGCCGCGCACGCAGACGGCAAGAATGTTGAGGATGGTGAGCACACCTACGACGCGCCACTGGTCGTTTTGCCAGATGTCACGCAGATCTTCGCGCATGGAGGTGGTGCTCGGCGGCACCTGAATGCGCTCTTTGGTGGTAAAGAAACAGAACGCCAGCATCAGGAAGGCCACCACCGACAGCACGGCGATCCCGCCCTGGAAGCCGAACGCTTTATCGTCGCCGCCAATCAGGTTCACCAGCGGCATCATCAGTACCGTGGAGAGCATGCCGCCCGCCGTCGCCAGCACGAAACGCCAGGATTGCAGGGAGATACGCTGCGTCGGGTCGTTGGTGATCACCCCGCCCAGCGCGCAGTACGGGATGTTAACAACCGTATAGAGCAGGGTCAGCAGGGTGTAGGTGACGGCGGCGTAGATCATTTTGCCGTTGAGGCTGAGATCCGGCGTGGTGTAGGCCAGCACGCAGACCAGGCCAAACGGAATAGCCCCGAACAGGATCCACGGCCGGAACTTGCCCCAGCGGCTGCGGGTGCGGTCAGCAATCAATCCCATGCAGGGGTCAGAAATCGCATCCAGCGCGCGTGCCAGCAGGAACATGGTGCCGACAAACCCGGCGGGGATGCCGAAGATATCGGTATAAAAAAACATCATGTAAAGCATGACGTTATCAAAAATAATATGGCTGGCGGCGTCACCCATGCCGTAACCAATTTTCTCTTTTACAGACAGTACTTCGCTCATCTTTTTTTATCCTTCACGCTGTAGGGGGCGCTGAGACCGGTTACAGAGGTTGTAAACCATTGGCGATGAAGCGGGTATTCTGTTTTCTGGTTAGCAGATTACGATTCTTCTTTTTTGTGATCGCGGTAAAATTCGATGAGCACAAAATGCTAAGCTGAGGAATTCGTTGAGATTTACCTGAAATGGATCAATGCAGGCCCTGTCAGGGGTGAAAATAAGTGTGTCAGGGTATGTGGTTAATGTCTGAAAGTAGCTATAATGCGCCCCGCCTCCATGTAGCAATCGAGGCGCGGAAGATCGTCATCTCCGGTGAGGTGGCTGGACTTCAAATCCAGTTGGGGACGCCAGCGTTCCCGGGCAGGTTCGACTCCTGTGATCTTCCGCCAAAATGCTTGATAAACACTTGTTTATGAAGATAATTTTTAGTGCTCCGCCTCTTTACTACTTTCCCTGATTAAAAGCACCTCTGCCTTTCCGATCGTTCCCTCATTCAGCCAAAGCTAAAGCTCGCCAAATGATAAATTCTTGAAGCGTGCTCGCACGGTCATAAAGACGCAATCTGCTTCCATTGCGCTCTTTGCCATACTCGCTTCACCAGAAAAATGGCTGCCAACGGCATTCATTACAATTATAAACTACAGCTTATATTGACTGGTATATAAGCTACAGCTTATCATGGACGAAAGCATGTGGACGATTCTGTTGGGAGCGCATTTCGAACAATGGCTGAATGCGCAAGATGAAGGGCTACAGGAAAAAGTCCTGGCTGCTTTGCTTAACTTGCAAGTTTACGGGCCGCGTCTTCCCCGGCCCTATGCCGACACGGTTAAGGGATCACAGCATAAAAATATGAAGGAGCTGCGAATTCAGTATGCTGGCCGTCCGGTGCGCGCGCTTTTTGCTTTCGATCCACTACGCCGGGCCATCGTGCTGTGCGCAGGGGATAAAAGTAATGACAAAAGATTCTATGACAACCTTATTCGCATTGCAGATGAAGCCTTTTCTCTTCACATAACTGTCCTGGAGACGTTAAATGAAAACCCTAAATGAAGCGATTGCATCTCGTTCGCCTGAAAGCCAACAGCGTATTCAACAGACAGCTGATGAAATGATCCTCGAAACCGGTTTGCAACTGGTGAGGGAGGAACTCAATTTGTCACAGAAGCAGCTTGCTGAATTAATGGGTATCAGTCAGCCTGCCATTACGCAACTGGAGCAACGAGGTAACGAACTCAAAATCGCAACGCTCAAACGCTATATCGAAGCGATGGGTGGAAAACTGAGTATCGACGTTGAACTACCGACCGGAAAACGTATTGCCTTTCATATTTGAGAAGAACGGTTAAATCAGGGAGCAGCCAGCCGCATATTCAGCAGCGGAAACGGGTTCCCCTGCCCGTCCAGGGCCGAGCGCCCCACCTGCACGAACCCCATGTGTTGATAAAACGCCACCCCTTGCGGGTTTTGCTCGTTCACATCCACTTCGTTGACGCCGAAATGGTTAACTGCACAGGTCAGTAACAGTTTGCCGACGCCTTTCCCCCGGCTCGCAGCATCCACAAACAGCATTTCGATGCGGTTCTCGTCCACGCCTAAAAAGCCGTGAATACTGCCCTGCTCATCGCGGGCAATGATCACCTGTAAATTCGGCAGATACACATTGAGCAGGAGCGGGCGTAACGTCGCAATGTCGCTTTCCTGCAAGAAATGGTGCGTGGCACGAACGGAGGATTCCCAGATCGCGGCCAGACGCTCGAAGTGTGAGGGCAGTGCGGTTTCGATTTTCATCCGCTAACGATGCGTGTCAGCCGCCATAAAATCAACCTCCTGCCCCTTACAATCTCTCGCAAATCGCCACGTTCAGCCGGACAAAGTCCTCCCAGGCAATGACCTCGCTCAGCCTGGCGCGGTAGTAGTCCTCTACGCGACAGACCAGCGGCCGGGTGGCGTAGATGGCGCACAGGTGGGTTGTTTCATCGAAATGGCCGCACACCCCGTCGCCGCGATCGAGAAACGCGGTTTCGGGGCTGGCGTTGACCCTGCGGCAGCACTTGCCGCAGGCATTGCAGGGGAAAGGCGTTAACGCGTCGTCACTCATGCCTGCGTACATAACGACGAAGCGAGGCGCTGTACTTCTATGATGCGATCGCTCAGCTCACGATCCTGCTGGCTGGCGATATCCCGCGCGGCTTTCACTTTGTCCAGTAACTCTGCGAACCAGGGCTCCAGCGACTCATCCACCAGCCGTAACGCACCGGATTCAAACTGTGCGGCCGTCGTGAAGGCAAAATCGTCGATCTCTTGCTGATAACGCTCCCATTCGCGGCGTTGTTGCTCGCTTTGTTCACGCGCCTGTTTGGTTTCGCGATCTTCTGCGAAGATATCCCACAGCGAACTGAACACAGTAATGGCTGGCCCTACGTACGGCAGCCATTTGCCCACCACCAGCGTACCCCACTTCTCCATGGTTTTTGGGCCGATGCCCTTCATCAGAGACGGTAGCCACTCTTTCACCACTTTCAGGCCGCTGACCACGTGTTCCGGTTTTGCCATCGAACCCAGCGTATTGACCGCGTGGTTCATCATCTCGGCGTTAATGCCCCCGGACTCTGGCGATACCCCCTGCTCCTGAGTTGCCTGCGCACCCGGCATGTGCGGAATCGACTGTGAGGCACCCTGTTCTGCCTGTCGGGCGATCGCCGCTTGCAGGCTGTCGACATCGTCGGCAAAACGCTGCACCAGATAGGTCATCTCACGGTTTTGCGCCGCTTCCACCTCACCGCTGGCCTGCCGGAACAGCGCCTCGATGTTTGCCTGCGCGTGTTCAGGATCCTGGCGCAATGCCGCCTTGCTGCCCCGGTACATGACCTCACGCTGGTTCTTCACCTCATCGATCACCGCGTTACGGCAAAGCTGCTGCTGCGCAACGATATTTTTCAAAAGGGTATCGAAACTGCGCACGGTGTCACTGGTGGTCTGCTGCTCTAACGTGTGCAGCAACTTGTCGAGGAAGCCGTTCAGCGTCGCGCCCAGTCGACGGTAGATATGCTGGCTATCAATGCTGGCGATAAAGGTGGTCAGCGCCTCTTCGAAGATCGGGAACTCACTGGCGCGCAGTAGCCCCGGCACATTGTTCAGCTTCGCCTGCAGCGCCATCTCCGCATTGACGCGCAGGATAGGGATATCCTGCAGCACATCCTGCAGACCCTGCGCTTCCGCCAGGCTTTGCAGACGAATACGAATGTCGTTTTTGAGGCGGGTTAAGGTCTCGACGTCCATGCGATCTTTATCGTTGAGCACCAGGAACAGCTTTTTGCGGGCCTGTAAAATCTCGACCAGCACCTTGAGTGTCTTCTCCTCTTCGGCGGCACCGGACGGGTTTACCACAAAAATCACCGCATCCGCTTTCAGCATCTGTTCCCGGGTGACCGCTTCATGATCCAGCGGCGCATCCACGCCCGGGGTGTCCAGAATGGTGCTGTTATTCCAGCAGTAGGAGTCAACAGAGGCGGTTAACGGAACATCGCCGGTCGCTGCCACGCATTCGCCAACCAGAGCGTTGATGAGCGTGCTTTTGCCGGCGTTATACACGCCGTAGACCATAATGCTGGCATCCGGCTGGTTGCGCTTGTCTTCAAACTGTTTCTGCACAGGCGCAAATTCTGCCGCCAGCGCAGGATACTGGCTTGCCAGTTTCGCCGTCAGGTCGTAAGTTTCAAAAAGTTCTGCCGCTGACATCGCCATGTTACGCGTTCCCCTCACTCGTTAATTGCTGCTCTGCTTGCTGCTTCAGTCTGCCAATCGCACGCTTAAACTGTTCCACTTCATAATTTAGCCGGCTACAGTCCTCCTCCATCTCGTTGAGTAAGGTGCTTAAGAGCGTACCAACCTGAGTGGTGATCTCGTTTTCAATACCGTCCAGGTAAAGGCTCAGGATCCGGTTACGGACTTCGCTGAGGTTATCTCCCACCACCATTTCAATGGTGCGGGTGGTTTGTTGGGCGCTGTCTCCGGTCATCGATCCCAGCCCGGCCCCGAGAGTGGCGCCTATGGCCGCGCCCGCAGGCCCCAGCAGCATCCCAATGCCGCCGCCGATCAATGCCCCCAGCCCACCGTTACGGCTACGCGTGCTTTTGGTGTAGCCTTCAGGGATCTGCTCGGTCACTTTTTCTACCGAGAAGGCAGGCAGCGTGAGCGAGGAGGAGGTCCAGGTGGTGACAACCGCTGATTTAAAGGCCTTCATCGCCTTGTTCAGGATCGCCTCCAGCGCATCCCCGGTGAGGGCCGCCATCCGGCTGTCCCATCTTTTTTGCGCGGCTAGCAGGGCGCTATTCAGCCCGGCTTCGTCGTTGCGGCTGGCGGCCAGCTCGTTAAAACTGGCCTGAATGGTTTGACGTAATTCAGACTGGGCAAGGCGTACGGCCGGGGTAATCTGTTTTTTTACATCCTGGTCGACCGTCGCAATCATCGTAGCCAGGGATGCCGTCAACGCCTGATATTTCTCCATTTCCGCCAGGCAGCCGGAGAGGAAGTTTTTGAAATTCGTCATCGGCACCGCACGCTTCATGCGGACGCCCTCTTCCTGCGAGATTTGCTTCAGGCGGGTAAATAGCTGCCCCATGCCGCTGTCGGCGATGGCCGCCGGATCATTCCCGTGCAGTTCGGCATAGCGGGCGGAAAGGGACAGTACTTGCACACGCCCGGTATCAACGCCCTCTGCCTCCAGCTCGCGCTTTACGAAATCCTGCTGCATCTGGCGATCCTGCGCTGATTTCATCACGCAGATATCGACAGGCACCTCGTTGACCTCATCCCAGCCATGCTGCTTTTTATCGCTGCCCGTCAGCAGCAACATGATCTCCTTCTCTTTCCCCAGCAGTTGACGGATCTCGTTTAAATCGCTGGCGCGTCCCGGCGCATCCGATTTCATGGTGTAGAGGATCAGGTCAGCATGGTCGGCGTGCGCTTTCGCCAGTTCGCCGTTTTGCGAACGCACCGAGTGCAGGCCAGGGGAGTCCACCCAAGTCAGCCCCGGCAGACGGAAGCTCTGAATCGAGCTGGTCGCCTCGGTGGCATCCACGCGAAATTTGCCCTGCAGCGCCGCTTCGTTATGCGCATCACCGTTCTCTGCGTCCGTATTGACGTGGGAGTCATACTTCAGCGTGGTATTCCCGGCCTGCTGGGCCGGAGTCGGGTTGGTATGGCCCCAGGCCATATAATTGCCCAGCGAGCTTTTACCCGACTTCACCTTGCCGTAGACATAGACCAGCAGTGAATCTTCAAAGTTTTTCCGGAAACTCAGCCCCTTGTTCTGATTATCCAGCTTTGCTTTCCAGCCGCTGTCGATCTCTTTCAGGCCGTTGATAAACCCCGCCAGCGACTGGCTTAACGGGCTGGTCTCAGGTAATTTCTCCTGCGCGTCGGCCAGCAGCCCGGCAAGGTTAGAATGAAACTGGCTGTAGTGAGCCGCAAAGGCTTTATCCAGCTCTTTAGCCTGCTCTAATGAAGAGGCGAACTGCATCTCCAGCGTTTCGAAAGAGGTTAGAAGATCCTCGCGAAGCATCTCGTTACTCATCTTTATTCCTGTCTGCTTAGCCGCGCAAATGCTGGCGAATACGTTCAAATTGTTCGCGATAAACTTGCAGCGTCTCCAGCTGGACCTGGCAATCTATCAGGGTATCAACCACGTCATAAAAGTCTTCGGTCATGGTCAGTTCCACGTCGTAGCAGGATTCCAGCGCATTCAGGTTCTGGCGCGTTTTGGCGTCCAGGAAGGTTAGCTCATGGCTTTCGGTGAAATGTTCTGCCACCACGCGCTGATACTGCTTACCCGTTGCCAGTACGTTGGCTTTAAAGGGCGATGTGCTCTGGTAGTGCACCTCAACCCAGCCGGAGAGCGCCTGCTTTAAGTCTTCAGCGCGCAGCGTGCCGACGTTTTGAAGCGAGGCCTTAATGGTTTCGCGCTCCTCTTTTTGCTCGCGTTCGCGGCGCTCACGTTCTGCTCGTTCCCGGCGTTTGCGCTCTTCGTCGTCGCCATTGCCATTCGAGCTGTCATCATCGCTGGAGGAAGAGGCGATTAATGCGCCCACGCCCAGTACCGCTGCACCAATTAACCAGGGTAATGCCATTTTCGCGCTCCTTAGACAGCCGGGAATTTTTTGAGGGTGTTTTTCATCCAGCCGCGGAAATCGGTCATGATCGTATTGAAGGGCTGGAAACCGCTGTTGATTTGCTGATGGATTTGCGCCTGCTTCTCCTGCAGCGCGTGCTCGGCCTGCATAAACTCGGCGAGGATCTCTTCAATCGCCACCCGCTGGCGCTCGCGTTTTACGGCGTAGGCGTCAGTGTTCAGCGCATCCAGATGCTGAGCGAGATCGAAAAGGTGGCTGGCGCGGATCAGGCCGTCTTGTTTCTGCGTCACCCCGGCCTGAAAACGGGAGCCAGACAGGGCATAGCAGCGCGGCGTAAAACCGAGATCGTCGCGGCACTGTTCCAGCATGCGTTTTTCAATCGCCGCAATGCTTTCGGCGCTTTCTACGTCCGCTTTGCTGAGTACAAGGATGATGTTTTGCTCGGCATACTGGCCAAACGAGTCTTTTAACTGGCGCAAAAAATCGATCTCAATCTTCTCCAGCTCACCCTGGGGCTGGTGGACAAATAGCACGATGTCGGCCTTTGCCGCCCCCTGCAGGGCAATCAGATCGTCGGCGTTGTTGGCATCCAGGCCTGGGGTGTCCAGAAAGATAAAATCTTCGGTCTCACACTCTTTGAGTTCCGCCGTTTCACGAATGTCGTTAGTGCGAAAACATTCCGTCTGAATATGGTTCGTTAACATATTCAACAGGAAGCTTTTACCGGCATTCATTAATCCCCAGGCGGCGACAACCGGTTTTCCGGGGGCGAGTTGCTGTTCCAGCAAGGCATCCGCCTTGTGTAATAACGAGGCGTGTGGAGAGGTACTGACATCAGCCATGATAAATATCTCGCTACGTTAATGAGTTATTTTTGAGGACGTTGCGTATTAAGAGTTATTAACGGCATACCATCCGAAAACTGCAGTAACCCTGCGAATTTTGGTGGTAACGATAGCGAGAAGAGTAAGACAGGCCGCTGACAGTCCATGTCAGTGCAAAGGGAATTTTAGGCAACGAAACAGCGATTATCTGCGCGCGGCTCAGGGCACCCGCACCTCCATCACCGCATAGACCCCATCTTCAGGCACGACCACGGTGACATTTTCTACCGGCACGCCGGCAGCGAGATGGATCTCCTGCAGCTCGTCTAAGGAACGTGGGAAGAGGTGCTGCCAGCCAATGCAGCGCAGGGCAAAGTCGATCTGTGGGCTGGTGTCCAGCATGTTTGACAGGATCACCGCTCCGCCGGGCTTCACCAGCCGCAGAGCGCGTTTTAGGAAGGTCACGGCATCGTCATGGTTAAAGTATTCGAAGATGCCCAAAGCATCCACCAGCTCGGCCTGCTGCTCACCCAGCTCCAGCACCAGATCGTCGTTACGGATCAGGTGATACACCAGATTCCGGCGCAGCAGGGTGATCTGCTCGCCCACGACCAGCCCCTGCTGAGCCGCCATGGTCTCGGCCCAGCGCAGGGCGACGGGGTCGTCATCAACCAGCGAAAGATGCACCTTCTGTCCATCAAGCTTCGCGGCACACAGCGCCTCCAGCACCGGGATGGCCGCGCCGCTGGCCAGGCTCACCCAGTCGCTCTCGATATCGTTATGGATGTATTTGTCTACCAGCGTCGCCAGCACCTGGGCGCGGGAACGCACGCCAATGGCATCGTTGGCGTGGATAAACCACTGGCGGCTGGCGCTGTCCATCACCGTCCCTTCCGGCAGTTTATCCTCCAGAGGGTTTTGCACCGCAAACAACGCCAGCGCCGAGGGCACCAACCGCACGCGCCAGGCCGCCAGCGCCGGGCGATGACGGAATGCCTCTTGCGACCAGGCATGTTGGGCGATCAGCGTTAACTCACCGCGGTCTCCCTGCTCAATCAGCGGCGGCTGCAGGGAGGGGTCGGCCTTCAGCGCCCGATCGATGGCGTTAATTTCCCGGGTCGTTTCGTCTTTCATCGGCCATTTATCACTGACATCAGGAAACGAGGCGCTGTAAATGGTCATGTTTGCAGGTGCTTTACCGCGATAGGCTTGCCAGGTCATGTCGTTGTCTCCCGTTTGGCCGATAACGGAAGTGTATTCATGCCTGGCAGCATTACCCTACGAAGAAAGCACGAATTCCCGCCAGGGTTAGTGTTTCACCCAGACCAACTGATCGACGCGGAAGCCGAGGCTACGGGCGATGCGCACGTAATCGTCTTTCACCTTATCCGGGATGGTTGGCGTACGCGCCAGGATCCACAGGTAATCACGGTTCGGGCCGCTTACCAGCGCATATTTATACTCATCATCCAGGGCAATCACGTTATACCCGCCGTAGAAAGGCCCAAAGAACGACACCTTCAGGGCGGCGGTGGTCGGCGCACCGGTAAAGTACGCTTTGCCTTCGCTTTCGTTCCATTTTTGTTTACGTGGATCGTAACCCCGGTTCAGCACGCTAATACCGCCGTCGCTGCGCTGGCCGTAGGTGGCAGTCACCTGCTCCAGTCCGCGTTCGAAGCGGTTTTCCAGGCGGGCGATTTCATACCATTTGCCGAGATAGCGCGAGGCATCAAAATGGGTAATGGGCTGCACCCCTTTCGGCGGGGTAGGCGTTTTGCACGCTACCAGCGTCAGCGCGATCGCCACACCGGTCACAACTGGCCATAATTTCATGTGAGCTCCTTTCGTTTGCGTGATGTAAGTGTAGTGCAGAGGTCGACTGCTTCATTCCGGATGCAAATATTCGTAGTATATTGAGATTATTCTTTCTCACCGGACAGGCGCATGGCTTACTCCATTGGCGAATTCGCCAAACTTTGTGGCATTACAGCCACCACGCTGCGCGCGTGGCAGCGCCGCTACGGTTTGCTTAAACCGCTGCGTACCGATGGCGGCCACCGTCAGTACAGCGAAGAGGATGTTCAGCAAGCGCTTAAAATACTCGACTGGGTAAAAAAAGGGGTGCCGATTGGCCAGGTTAAACCCCTGCTCGAGCGCCCTACCGCGCGGCGTACCAACAACTGGCAGACGCTCCAGGAGAACATGCTGCAGCGTCTGAAAGAGGGCAAAATCGACGCCCTGCGCCAGCTGGTGTACAACGCCGGCCGGGAATACCCCAGACCAGAGCTGGTCACCGAAGTATTGCGTCCGCTGCGCAGCCAGGTCTCGGCGCGCGTGCCGGCGATGATGACCCTGCGTGAGATCCTCGACGGCATTATCATTGCCTACACCTCGTTCTGCCTTGAAGGGGATAAAAAAGCCCCTGGCGATAACTATTTAATCACCGGCTGGCACCTGAGCGATCCCTGTGAAATTTGGCTCGAAGCCTTAAAACGCACCGGGCAGGGTCACCGTATCGATGTGCTGCCCATCCCGCCAGCCGCCCTGGCACCCGAGATATTCCCGGAGCGCAAATGGCTGCTGATCGCCAGCGGCAAACTGAGCGCCGCCCGAAAAAAACAGATAGAGCAGTGGCAGCAGGCGGTCGCGCTTGAGGTGGTCATCCTCTAGCGTCAGTTATCACGAAAAGTTGAATATTTTCTTTTCGCCAGAGTGCTAACGTTTTCCTGTTACTTATCAAAACACAGGAATTCATGATGAAAAAAAGTGCCGCACTGCTGATGTTGTCCTCCCTCGCTTTCGCCCCTGCCGCCTTTAGCGCCCCGGTCGGTACGCTTAGCGTGCATATTCTTAATCAGCAGACAGGTGTCCCCTCGTCTGACGTGACCGTTACCCTGGAAAAAGAGCAGCAGGGTAACTGGGCTCAGCTTGCCAGCGGTAAAACGGACCAGGATGGCCGCATCAAATCACTCTATCCGCAGGACAAGGAGATGGAGCCGGGCGTTTATCGCGTCGTCTTCAAAACGGGCGACTATTTCAAAAGCCAGAAGGCCGACAGCTTCTTCCCTGAGATCCCGGTGCTCTTCACCGTTACCCGCACCAACGAAAAACTGCACATCCCACTGCTGCTTAGCCAGTATGGCTATTCAACCTACAAAGGCAGCTGATCGCTTACAAAAAAGTGGTTTCGTAACCTTCTGATATCGCAAGTTATAACAAAATAATTCTGCGAATACTTGGACAAATTATTCATGGTGTGTAAGTTTTAAGAAAGGCTTAGGAGGTAGCACACCATGAATACGAAACCCGTACTCGGAATTAGCGGATGTTTAACCGGGTCCGCCGTGCGCTTCGACGGCGGTCATAAACGCATGGGCTTTGTGATGAACGAGCTGGCCCAGTGGGTAAGCTTTAAACCGGTTTGCCCTGAAATGGCGATTGGCCTGCCGGTACCGCGCCCGGCGCTGAGGCTGGTCCAGACCACCGACGGTGAAACGCGTATGCGTTTTAGCAAGGACAGCACCGAAGACGTATCAGAGAAAATGGCGAGCTTTGCCGCCAGCTACCTGCCGGGCATCAGCGACTTTGCCGGGTTTATCGTCTGCGCCAAATCCCCAAGCTGCGGCATGGAACGCGTACGGTTATACGATGAGCAAGGCAACCGGGGGGCGAAAGCTGGCACCGGGCTGTTCACCGCCGCCCTGATGGATAAGTATCCATGGCTGCCCGTCGAGGAAGACGGTCGCCTGCACGATCCCGTACTGCGCGAGAACTTTGTCGAGCGGGTCTTTGCCCTGCATGAACTGAATACCCTGCGCGCAAACGGCCTGAGCCGCCGCGCCCTGCTGGATTTTCACAGCCGCTATAAACTGCAGCTGTTGTCCCACCATCAGGCGGGATATCGCGCTATCGGGCCTTTTGTCGCCTCGCTGTATGAGTGGGACGACCTGAACGCCTTTTTCGAGGTTTACCGGGATAAGCTGATGGCGATCCTGAAGCAACCCGCCTCGCGCAAGAATCACACTAACGTGCTGATGCACGTGCAGGGCTATTTCCGTAATCAGCTTAACGCCCGCCAGCGCGACGAGTTACGCGAAGTGATCCTTAACTACCGCGCCGGTCTGTTACCGATCCTCGCCCCGCTGACGCTGTTGAAACATTATCTTGCGGAACACCCACACAGTTATCTGCTGACGCAAAACTACTTTGATCCCTACCCTAATCATTTAGGTTTACGTCTTGCTACTGGCTAAATATCAATGAAGCGAAGGCCCCGTTGACCCGCAGAGGCCCATACTGTACCCCTTTAGACGACACCCTCACTGTCGTCTTTTTTTTGCATTTTGCGCAAGAATACTGGCAATATATACAGGCCTTTTCGCCGCTTCGGGAATGCCCATGATCAAGACGCTGCATATCGAAAACTACCGCTCCATCCGCCGCCTGTCGCTGGATCTGGAGCAGCTTAATATCGTTTTCGGGCCAAACGGCACCGGTAAATCAAACATCTATAAAGCTATCCATCTGATGCACAGCGCGGCGCAGGGGCAATTTTCTCAGGCGCTGGCGAACGAGGGCGGGATTTTAAAGGTGTTCTGGGCCGGCAAGACGCGTAGCGACCAGCTGCGGCGGATGAATCTGGCGGTAGAGACCGAAACGTACGAATACGAGCTGCAGGTGGGGTTTGTTGAGAGACTGCCGTATCCGTCGCAGTTTCAGCTGGATCCGGTGATAAAAGAGGAGACTATCTGGTTGAGCCAGCAGCACCGCCGCCCCTCGTCGCGGCTGATGCAGCGTAAAAACCAGACTGTGTTCCTGAACAACGTGCATCACGAAAAAGTGACCCACAGCGGCACGCTGTATGAGAACGAGTCGGTGTTTGGTCAACTGGGGGAGCCGCATCTGTACCCTGAGGTATCGCAGATGCGTGAATCGCTACGCAACTGGCGTTTTTATCATGAGTTTTCGGTGGCTTCTGGCTCGGCGATGCGCGCCCCGCAGGTGGGGTTCCGCTCCCCGGTGCTGGCGAGCGACGGCGCAAACCTGGCGGCGGCCTTTCAGACCATTGTGGAGATTGGCGACGAGCTGCTACTGATGCGAATTCTCGATCAGGCCTTCCCCGGCTGCGTGTTTTACAGCGACAACCGCGACGGCCGTTTCCGGATGATGATGCAGCGCGAGGGGCTAAGTCGCCCGCTGGAGCCTGCTGAGTTTTCTGATGGTACGCTACGCTTTCTCTGCCTGGCGGTGGCGCTGCTCAGCCCGCGTCCGCCAGCGTTTATCGCCCTCAACGAACCGGAAAATAGCCTGCACCCGCAGATGCTGCCTGCGCTGGCAAGCCTGATCGCCGAAGCCAGCCGCTATTCGCAGATCTGGCTGACCAGCCACTCGCCAGAGCTGGCGACCTTAATTAAGAAGCACCGTTCGTTTTCGCTGTACCAGCTGTCGATGGCGGAGGGCGAGACGCGGATGGAGAGGCTGGGTTAGGAACCTTATTCTCAATAGCGAAATAGCTGCCTTCTGGTCCGTTACTCAGGCGGTTTTTTACGCCTCTTCCGCTCATCGAGGAGGGCGAATAACCACGATCTGAAGGCTGCCGCGGTTGCTGCAATCGCGCTTACGACAGCCACCTGCTTAATATCTGCCCGTTAAATCACAACCTCATGGTGGATAATGAATTTAATGACAATCAGGGCCAGAGAGAAAAATATCAGGCAGCAGATAAACAAGTAGACAAACAGTTCTGGCTTGAGTCTGGCTGCGTCTATGGTTATGGCAAGATCCATCTGGTTCTGCGTAATACCGGGCAACAGTGCGGAGTGAACCGGGTCTGGCGGCTGATGAAGCGTGCCGGAATAAAAGCTCAGGTTGGGTACTGTAGCCCACGGGCATGTAAAGGCGCAGCCAGCATCGTGTCGCCCAACAGGCTCCAGCGACAGTTCAATCCGGATGCTCCGGATGAGCGTTGGGTAACGGACATAACCTACATAAGGGATAACGAAGGCTGGCGGTATCTGGCCGTGGTTGTTGACCTGTTCTCACGTAAGGTTATCGGCTGGTCAATGCAATCCCGCATGACAAAAGAGATTGTCCTGAACGCATTACTTATGGCGGTATGGAAGCATAATTCTCAAAAACAGGTATTGGTTCACTCTGTTCTGGGCTGTCAGTACACGAGCCATGAGTGGCAGTCGTTCCTGAAATCACATGATCTGGAGGGCAGCATAAGTTGTCGCGGTAACTGCGACGACAATGCGGTTGCGGAAAGCTTTTTCCTGCTACTGAAACGCGAACGGATTAAGAAAAAGATCTACGAAACAAGGGACGAAGCCAGAAGCGATATTTTTGATTACATCGAAATGATTTATAACAGTAAGCGTCGGCATGGTTCGAGCGAGCAGATGCCACCGGCTGAATATAAAAACCTATATTACCAACGGCTCAGAAGTGTCTAAATTATCCGTGGCGATTCAGGCCCTCTCCCACATCATTGCTATCTCACTCGCGAGGTAGTGGAGATGGTTAACATTCAAACTATCGTTCTTTTCTTATAATCGATTGGTAATTTCCAAATACAGGGAAATTTTCATAATTCCCGGAAACATCCACTTTTGTTTCACTTTCATCCAAAAGATGTGGGTTAAAACGTTCTTCTCTGATAACGGTATGACCATCTTCTTTAAAAAGATAAGTCGTACCATTAGAAAAATTCATAAAACTAGCGCCTTCACCTTCGCTCCCGGCAAACTCTCGGTGAACTGCCATTGAAAGAAAAAGTCGCTCATTATCCAGAACTTTAAAGCTATAAAGAAGATATTCTCTTAGTTCTTCATCTAAAAAACCGACACTAATCCAGCCAGCATTTTTTGTGACCTGAATAACATGTGATGGTTTTACATCAGAACCGATAAGTGCAGTATATGGCATCCCGCGAGAATGCTTTTTTTTGGCTTCATTCTCGCTCAGAGGATTCATTGATTCTTTATAACCAAAGGACCATTTTTTACAAAAAAAAACCTTGTCCATTATTTGTAAACCTTCCCATTAGTATCTCGGATAATGACATCAGCTTGCTTAGCCGCATTAATAACTGATTGTGGAATTGGTTTCATCTGAGGTGGAACCTCCAGGAGGTTACTCCCTTCCATCTGGCTTCCAGCCAACTTATCACTGGAAGGAACATTTGCGATTGTAGCGCCGGCACCATCATATCAGCCACGTACAGCAGAACCTACCATACAACGCCCGGAAGCGTCTGTATGTGACTGATAGTTTGTGGGTATCAGGGCAGCGCCCTGACGAGATTGTTTTGTCTGCTGGCAAAGGGATTCAGGGCAAAAAATCCCGCCAGCTATGGGCGGGAACAATTACCATACAACTATATCAAGCCAAGTGATTCAGGAAGCTCTTTTATATAGATTGCATGATCTCCTTGATATTCTTTTGATATCAAGTCAAAAGCATTTGCTACTTTCATTTTATCATCAAGACTTAAAAGTTGTAGTTCAGCCGCAATACTTTCCATCATTCCTACTGCAATATCAGGATCTAAAGACTCTTCATCAGAGAACTCAAGAAAAATAGCCATGTCAGCTATTATCTTCACCAAGCGAGCATCACTATTCATGGACAATTTTCACCTCTATATTTTTGATACCTAATTCATCAAACATTTTTTGAGCTCGATTAGCCTGAGCTTAATTTGGGACTTCCCAACGTCCAGTTATTCCATTACTTTTCAAGGCCTCAGACTGCCTTATCGCCTGAATTTTAGCTTTTGGTGTTGTTACAACTGATATTTTTCTGACAATCACAACATTACCATCAACACCATCAAATCGAACTGGTCTGTTTTTTCCAGCGTCATCAATTCGATCGATCGTTGGAGCCTGTCCTTTTTAGGTGTCAATATTTGAACGAGCACCAGAAGCAGAATCATTATAGTCTCCAGCTCTTGAACTCATTCCGGCATAGTTTTCCTGCTTATAGCGTTCGTTTTCGGTTTTACGTGCTCTTCGGCTTTTTGCTCCTACGTCTTACCTTCAGACTGTGCCTGCGCAATATCACTGAGCGCATTATTCTCAACAACAACTAGTCAGAGGTCGTCATTATGGCTAGACGCGATTCTACGTCACAGAGAACCTTTCCAAAGCGCAGCGGCGGATGAAGATCGGTTATGTCAGCATCCGGCATTTTTATCACCACAACCTCCTGGCCACCTGGTATTCCCGCAGCCCCAGCCTGCGCCTGAACGGTAACTGGCTGGCAGATGCGGGATTCAGCACCGACAGGGCGGTTACGGTCAGCGTGGAACCGGGACGACTGGTGATCGAGCCGGTTAAGGGCTGATGGTTAAGAAGAAGATCCCGGCCTGAGGCCGGGATTAGTCATAGCTATCAGGATGTTATTTCTCTGGATTGATATATGTATATCTACTATTTATTTCTAGTCCAAGATCATTAGCTATTTTAAGCACTTGTGTGTATTCATCTTTGCTAATCACAACATCATGATCAGCGATGTGATCACATAGCGTTTCGAATGCTAATACGTTCTCTGAGAACCCAATATAATCTAGGGCAAAGTCAACTAGCGAAGGATCCAACCGATCCTTTAACCTTTCACCTAATGATCTAATTTTGTCATTAATATCCATCGCGCCCACACTATTTCTTAATTGCCTTTAAAGCTGGAGGAGCCGGATTATTATCCGGGAACGCTGTTACTATTTTCCCACTAGCTGGCTCGTATACCACACGAACTCTAACACCCTCTCGCTCTTCCCAGGCAACCCATCTTGCTGGTCTCCCTGCATTTGTATACGTCCCGCCCGTTCCGGTCTGGGCAAACCATTTGGTATCGGGTGAAGTAGCTATATCACCCACAGTATGAACAACCTTGTCTGCTGACCAACTTTGAGGGAAAACTGTTTTTCCTGGATTTCCGGGATACAGATGTCCACCTTGTGTAGGGCTATCCCCATATAAAATATGCTGTTTCGCTTCCGGCGAAAGGATATCCACATATTTCTGGTTTGTAGGTGATAATCCAAGATCGGAGCTTTTCGCAACAGATAAAAACGCTTTAGCTGCTACATACTGAATCAGTTTTGCTTCACTGGTCGGCACACCACTCGCCAGGATTTCCGCTGCCCGTTGCGGCGTCATTTCTCCATCAGCCGTCAACGCACTGACCGGAACCCCAAAGAACTCGCCCCAGGCGGTTAACAGACCTTTAACTGCATCCTGCCCTTCAGGTATCTGACCCTGTGAGTTTTTAATCAGCGCTTCTGTTAACTCATCTGCTGTAGCGCCATTCTGGATCATACTGACAGCAAGCGACTGCTGGGATAACCCCATATCAGCCATGCCTTTTCCGAAGCTTTCAGGACTCAGCGAGTTATTCTCAACCGCATTCTTCCCGGCCTGTGCCCCCGCACCCACCGAGGCCGTGCTGTTTCCCACCAGCCCACCAGCCATGCCTGCGGATATCGATGCCAGGGTACTGACGGTCTGCATTTCTGATTCATTCAGGTCATTGACCGATTTACCCGGATACATCGTCGCAATTATCGCTTTTGCCGCGAGCTCACCCGCAGCCGCCCCCATCGCACCCGCCGCTGCGTTATTGCCCTGCAGTGCCGCCACCGCCCCGCCGAGAATGGCGTGTGCGAGGGTGTTCACCGCCGGGTCTTCTTCGGTGGATTTGATAAGATGCGCCAGTTCCGGTGCCGATGCGCCGGCCAGCGCGCCGGCCACGTTACCGCCCGCTAACCCCTGCAGCGCCGCCGTCGCGGCCTGAATACCGCGCTGAAGTTCGCTGCCGGTACCGAAACTCTTCATCTCTTTCTGGTATGTCGGGGAATTACGCAGGGCAGCAACGTAATCCTGGCGCTCTTTCTCCGTGGCGTTGGCCTTCAGCGGCGCCATCTTTTTCTTCGCAGCCTCGAGGGCGTAGATGTCACCCTGAGTGCGGGCGATATCTGCCGCCTGGCTGCCAATGTCGCTGATCAGCCCCACCGCTTTCAGGCGATTCTGCTCTTTCTCCTTATCGAAGATTGGGCTAATGCTGTCGTTAGCATTCACCGTATCCCGACTCAGGTTCGCCAGGTCCTGCTGCTGGTTAGCCTTATCACGAACGGTAATGGTGCCATCCGCCACTGCCGCCTGGGTGGTACCTTCCGCATGGCCGCTGCTGCCTGCCGCCGCGATCATGCCGCCAGGCAAATTGCCTTTAAAGGTATCGCCAAAGCTGCCGCCGCCGCTCAGGCTCACCCCCGTATGGCTGACTTTGTAATCCGCTTCGTTATGCAGATCGCTAAAGCCGAGCGTGCCGGTATCGAGACTGTTTTTATCCGCCGTCGCCGTCGAGGCGATCACCGCGCCGTCCAGTTGGGTATGCCGCCCTACGGTCACGTCAAAGCCGCCGTCGCCAGCAAACAGTCCGGTCTGCTCTTGCACCGAGTCGAAGGTGCTTTTCATCTTGTCCTGGCTGGCGCTGATGTAGCCGGAGCCGGTCATACTGCCAAAGGTAAAGCTGCCGCCCGCCGCCACGCTGGTCTGCTTCGAGTTGTAATCGTTGCTATCCTGCTGACTGCTCAGCCAGAGATCGCGGCCTATGTCGGCCACAATCTTCTCGCCGTTGACCTGTGCGCCGTTCAGTATGGCGTCGCGCCCGCTGGTCATAGAGACCTTGCCGCCGCTGTCGATCGTGGTTTCGGTCCAGGCGGTGCCATTGCCTTTTTCATTACCTTTAGCGGCATTCACGTTGGCAAAGACGCTGATGCCCGCCCCCCCGCTACCGGCACCAATGCTGACGCCTACGCCACCGCCGCTGCTGCTATTTTTACCGGTCGTTTTTTGCGTGTTCGCCGCACCCGTCAGCAGGATGTCGTTTTCGGCATTCAGCGTCGTATCGCCTCCCGCCTTCATCTGACTGCCGCCGATCAAAATGTCACCACTGTTGGCGCTGGTGCCTTTCCCCGTCGCAGTGATTGTCAGATCGTCCCCGGCATTCAGCGTACTGCCCGCCACCGTGTCGCTCTCGGCATGCTGCTGCGATTTGGATTTTTGCGTGGTCAGGGAAAGGCTGACGCCAAATCCGTTGGAAGGATCGCCCGTCTGCTGGGCCACCACTGCACCCTGCCCCGCCTGTACGCCGGAAAGTGCAGCTTTCGTTGCCTGAAGCGCGGCCAGTCGACCGTCGCTCTCTTTGGTTGCCTCCTGCGCCGTGGTCACCGCGCTGTTGATCGCGCTACCAACGACGCCAGATAGCGCGACCGTCAGGCCACTGGATTTTTGTTCAAAGGTCTCATCCCGGGTGCGTTTATCATGACCCGGCTCGATCATCACGCTATCGCCGGTGAGCGACATATCTTTGCCCGCCACCAGATCCGCGCCGCCCACATGCAGCTGATTACCCGCCGTGATGCTCACATCTCCGCCCGTGGAGCCTATGGTGCTAAAACTCTGGCTCTGGGTAGTGCCGCTTTCACGCAGATCATGGGTAGATTTACTGCTGCCGATGGTAAAGCCGATGCCGCCGGTGCCCATCAGGCCGCTCTTTTTGGTCTCTTTGAAGCGCCAGTCGGTATTGCTGTTGGTGGCGGCAACGATGTCGACATTGTTGCCCGCCGTCAGGCCGACCGCTCCGTCGCCCACCACGGACGACCCCTGCACCAGCAGGTTGTTACCTGCCGTCACCTGTACGTTGTCTCCGCTGAGCAGCGTGCCCGCTTCACGCGTTGCGCTGCTCTCCTCAATGGTGTGGGTGGTTTTTTTACTGAGGAACCCGCTTTTGGTTTTGGTCTGCTCTTTGTAGTAGTAATCGCTCTCGGTAGCAGTATTAAGATCGACATCGCGACCCGCTGCCACCGCAATATCGCCCTTCGCCGTCACCTGAGCGGCTTCGGCTGTCACGTCACGTCCGGCAATAATCGCCGTATCGCCGCCGCTGGCAATCTCGGTACCTTGTTGACGCACCGACTCGTTAATGACCGTTTTCTTGCTGGCTTTGTAGCTGTCGCCCTCTGTGGTGGCCTCTGCGTTTAGATTTACGTCGCGGCCCGCCTGCAGGCCGACGCTCTTCCCGGCGGCCAGCGCTGCGGCCTGCGCGTTGATATCCTGCCCGGCTTTCAACACCAGATTATCGCCCGCCGCCAGGGTGGTGCGATCGAGCCCGGTGCTATGAGTTTCACTCTTGCCGCTGCGGTTGCTTCCGCTGGTCTGCCCTGCGTTCAGATTAAGGTCATGACCTGCGCTCAGCCCCAGACCGCCGCCCGCTTTCAGGTCGCTGGCGGTCATATCGACGTTGTTCCCGGCGTTGGCCACCAGATTACCGCCCGCACTGAGGCTGCTACCCGCATAAGAGACGGATGAGCGTGCGGTATTTGCCCGATTTGAGCTGTACGCGTCGTTCACCTGATTGGCATTCACGGCGATATCGCCCCACGCGTTCAGCAGCATATCGCCGCCTGCTGCCAGGCTCGCGCCAGTAACGGTGATGTTTTTCCCCGCCTCCAGAGACAAGGAATCCTGCGCCGTAATTGACGCTGTGCTGCCCAGAACGGTGTCTTTAATGCTGACGTTGTTGTATTTGCCTTTGGCGTTGATATCGATCTGCTCGGCCAGCGTCAGGTTGTTGATGCTGCCATCCGTGCTCTCCAGCGCCACCGTTTTGCCGCTGATGGTGGAGCTGATGTTGTTGATATCGCCAATGGCGCTCAGGTTGAGATCGCCTCCGGCTTTTATCAGGCTGTCGTTGAGGTTGCTGATGCTGTTCTGGCTGTCGAGCGTCAGGTTATTGCCCGCCAGCAGCGTACTGCCGCTGTTGGTGATGTTGCCGCCCTTCAGGGTGACGTTATTACCGGCGATGACGCTGCCGTTATTGACGCTGACATCCTTCGGTGAGAGGTAGAGCTTCGGCACCATCACCGTTTCGCCGTTGATGACGGCTTTTTCCCACCACAAAATACTGTGGTCGAGGGCGGCAATCTGCTCCGCCGTCAGCGAGACGCCAAATTGCAGCCCCAGCGATTGCTGCGCCGCTGCGGCGTTGTCCATCAGGTAGCGCATCTGTTCCAGATCGGAGCCGATGCCGTTCAGGTAGCGGTTACCGGTCTGGTTCAGGAGTGCATTTGAGACGTACCGGGTATCGAAGGCCGCATCGCCCAGGAAGCGGTAATCGTAGTCCGGGTTCAGATCCAGCCTGCCGAGCATGTAAGAGGAGCCGAGGAACTGCTTCTCATCGGTAAAGAGCGCCCGGGTCTCCTGCGGGGCGCTGGAGGCAGGCTTATTGCCTAACATCGCGTTCAGATCGGCAAACAGAGCAGGGTCTAGCTGCCCCAGCTCGTTGAGTTTGGGGTTAACGCTGATGAGATAGGGGCTTTTTGGATTATCTGAAATAACGAAATAGCCGTTGTTACCCGACGGCAGCGGGTACGCGCTGGTATCGACGCGCTGGCCCTGGTACTGCCCACTGGCGCTGCCTTTGGGGATATTGAGGTCGGCAGTGGTTACGCCCGCGTCTGCCAGCGCACCCAGCTGCCCCAGGTTGGCGTTACCTTTTTGGGTGGTGCCGATGTTGCTGAGAGGCGTGCTGCCGGCACTGTTATTGTCCAGCGCACCGCCGCCGTTAATCTGTTGCAGGGCGCCCTGCAGCTGATCTTGCCACTGGGGCGAGCCGACCGCCACGGTGCCGGTGTTCGTCAGATTTTGCTTTTGCGCTCCGCTGGCGATGGTCTGGTTGCTGAGGGTGTTCAGCGAAGGCGTAGAGATAACGTTGCTGACGCCGCCCGCGTTGGCAGTGGTATTGGTATTGCTGATGTTATTGGCGAAGTTGGCGGTAACATTGCCACCGGCCTGGATGACGGCGCGATAGATAGTGCCCGCCTGGAATGAAGAGTCATGTCCGGTTAAAGCGAAAGTAACAGCGTCGTTAGCAAATTGGATATTTTTCGCTGATGACAACTCATACGATGCATATTTTACCTTCACTGCTGGATTTTTATGGGCATACTCATAAACTAAATATTCATTTTGCACCCCGTCTTGCCAACTTTTATTATTAAGAGTCTTCCCCGTTAGCGTAATATTTTTCTCTGCCAAAATATTACTAGCCTGGTTTTCCAATATATTAGTATTAAGAGTAAGATCTCGCCCAGATACAATACGCCCAGCGGGATTGTTGCCTCCAGTAACGGTAGTTACCGTGTTACTTAGAACAAACTTTTGAGTAGCAAATTCCTCAAACGGAGCGTAGTAATAACGCATTTCTTCGTGATAGTTGCATCCTCCGTTTTTTCCTCCACCACAGCTTCCAGTCTCCCAACGCGCCAGTTGAGAATAATAGCCATAACTCCCCTCAGGTAAGGCTGATACCGGAACATCAATATTGGCCTGACCCGTCATCCAACTTTCTGTCGGTACGGGGTGCTGCTCTGTGATTACGTTCAAGCCATCACGTTGATTTAATAATTGCCCCGCCTTAATCGTAATATCACCGTTCTGCGTCTCAATATTCCCCGACGTATTCACGATCTGGGCGCTGGCATTCCCGGCCACATCTTTCTGCATCGACAGGTTATTGCCCGCCATGATGTCGCCGCGCTGGTTGGTGATGCTGTCGGCATAGAGTGCCAGGTTATTGGCCGCATACAGCAGGGCAGTATTGATGATAGAGCCCGGTGCGCTCAGGGTGAGCGAGCCGCGCGTGCCGGTGAAACCGTCCACCGTCATATTGCCACGGCTGGCAACGGTAATATCCCCGCCGCCCTGAACCGATCCGGTGCTATTCAGCGCCACACTGCTACCAGAGAGCGTGCTGGAACCGCTGCCGGTGGTGATCTGTCCGTTATTGCTAAGCTGCCCGCCCGCCGTCAGGTTGACGGCCTGGCCCTGCAGTACGCTGCGGTTATCGATCCCCCCATTGCTGGTGATGGCGAGGGTTTTCCCCGCCGCAATGGCGGTTTTACTGGTGAAGGCGTTGGTCAGCTTCAGGGTCAGATTACCCAGCGACACCAGTTGCCCCACCAGATCCAGCCCTTTACTCTCCAGCCACAGGTCGCCGCCGCTGAACAGCTTGCCGCTGGCGCTTTGCGTCACCGAATCCGCGTCGATATTCAGTTGAGAATTGCCGAGCAGCGTCCCGCCATTCGTAAGCTGGCCGTAATTTACCTCCAGGGTGCCCGCCTGAGTGGTGCCCTGGTTGGTGAAGGTGGTGCCGGTCAGCGTGGCGCGGTCGGCAATCCAGGTGCCGCCGCCGTTGGCGGCGTTGGCGGCGTTGAGGATCAGATCGGTGGCCTGCAGCCAGCCACTGCCGGTGTACTGCGGCGTATTCAGCGTGAGACGCGCGCCAGAGAGTAGTTTACCGTCGTTACGCGCCTGGCTGGTGGCCTTCAGGAGGGTCTCGCCGCCCCCCTGAATCAGCCCGTCATTCAGAAGCGTCGGGGTCGTCACTGTCAGCCCCTGACGGCTGACAATCTCCCCACCTGCATTGTTGGTGAGTGTGCCGCCCAGCGTGAAGGTCGCGCCGTTATCCCCCTGCAGACGCCCGCTGTTAGTCAACGCGCCGGTGGTGATACCGAGCGTGGCCCCCTGGATCTTGCCTGCGTTAGCGACGGAGGCGGCATTGAGATTTAGCGCCCCGCCGGTCAGCATGGTGCCGCCGGCGAGCTGATTAACCGCTCCCGTCTGGCTCAGCGTCAGACCATTCACCCCGCTCACCGCCCCGCTGTTACTCAGCGAGCCGCCCTTCAGGATCAGGTTTTTTGCGACCCACTGCCCCTGGTTGGTAAGTGAGGCGGCCTGCAGCGTCGCCGCCCCCAGGGCGGTGATCTTGCTGCCTGTTGTGGCGGTGAGTGTATCCGCCAGCGTCAGTTGCAGCCCGTCTGCGCTCTGCACGGCGCCGCTGTTGCTGAGCGACTGCGCGTTTAGCAGGATGTTTTGCGCCTGCCAGCTGCCGGCGTTGTTCACCGCACCGGAGGTGATGTTCAGCGTACCCTGGGTGAGCAACTTGCCGTTCGCGCCGTTGATCAGCTCCTGCTGCGGCGCAGCCATCGCCATACGTGCCATCAGCCGCTGCTGCGCCTGCAGCGTCAGGCTTTGCAGGCCGGTAAGGGTGCCCTGGTTATTAATGCTGCGCTGCTGAAGCGCGAGGGTTTTACCCTGTACCGTGCCGCTATTTTTAAGCGCGCCGCCGCCGAGCGTGACGTCGCCTTCGCTGAGGATCTGCCCACGGTTATCCAGCGTCTGGGCCGTGAGGGTCGTATTGTCCTGGCTCATTAGCGATCCGCTGGAGGTCAGGGTTCCACCGATGTTCGCGGTGAGTGTCCCCTTGCTTAGTAGCGACCCGCTGTGCGTCCACTCCGCGGCGCTTACCTCTATGCCGTTCCCCTGCTGTGTGCCCTGGGTGGTCAGTTTCCCCGCATCCAGGGTTAATTGCCCGCTGGTCAGAGTGCGTGACGCCGCCCCGGTGGTGAGCGTATCCCCGGTGAGGGTCAGGCCGTTAGCCCCCTGCCAGAGCCCGCCGTTATTCAGATCCCGGCCACTGATCGCCAGGGTGCCGCCCATCATGCGTCCAGGGTTGAGCAACGCATCCGCCGTCAGCGTCGTGGCGCCCGCGCTCTGCACCAGCCCGGTGTTGGTCAGCGTGCCGGTAAAGGTGCCTGTCAGCCCCGACAGGCCATTCAGGGTGCCGCTGTTGGTCAGCGCACCGCCGTTCACTGCCAGCGTATCGCCCTGCAGGATCCCCGCGTTGCTGAATTGTCCGCCCTGCAGGGTGAATGCCCCGCCGGAGAGCCCTTTCCCGCTCGTCTCGTTAATAAAGCGCGTAGCGGCGGCGTCGATGGCGTTAGTGCCCTGCATCAGACCGCTGTTGCGTAGCTCGGTCGCCGTCAGATCCAGGGTTTTAGCCGCCACGGTACCGCTGTTGGTCAGGTTCGCCGCAGCGAGGGTGGCCGCGTTGCTGGCCAGGGTGTTGCCCTGATTAGTAAAGGTGTTGGTCAGGCGCAGGTTCAGGTTCTCGGCCTGAATATCGCCCCGGTTGGTCAGCGCGTTACCCTGCAGAGTAAAGTCATCGCCCACCAGCATCAGCCCGGCGTTATCCAGCCTGTCGAGGTTCAGATCCAGTCCGCTACCGCTCACCAGCTGTCCGCGCTGGTCATTCAGCAATGTCCGGGTGGTGAGCTGCAGACGCTCATTGCCCTGCAAAATGCCGGTGTTGGTGATCTCAGGAGTATGAAGAGAGAGCGCCTTTCCGGCCAGCTGTCCGTCGTTGAAGAGCTGCGCCGCCGTCAGGTCAAAGAGATTCTGGCTGAGTAATGCCCCCTGGTTCTCTGCCTTACCCGTAAGGGTGAGCGTCAGGTTATCCAGGGTCTGCACCGCGCCGCTGTTGGTCAGGTTATCGGCGCTCAGCGTCGCACGCTGCGCCTGCATTTGCCCCTGATTGGTGAGGGTTTTCCCGGTCAGGCTCAGCGTGTCGCCGCCCGTCACCTGGCCCTGGCTCTGGTTAGTGAAGGCATTACCGCGCCAGCGCAAATCGCTGCTCCCCTGCAGCAGGCCGCTGTTTTGCAGATCGCCATGCAGGGCCAGCACTTTGGCCATCAGCTGTCCGCGGTTGTCGATACTGGCAGCGTCCACCTCCTGGTTTTGCTGGCTCAGTACCTTGCCCTGGTTGGTGAACTGACCTGTTACCTTCGCGGTGACGCCCGCTTCACCGAGCGCATTACCGCTGTTAATCCACTCCCCGGTCGCCAGATTCAGCGTTTTACCCTGCAACAAACCGGCGTTGTTGAGCGTAACCTGTTGCAGATCCAGCCCGCCGCCTGCGAGCATTTTTCCGGTCTGCAGGTTATTCAACTGGTTACCGATCGCCGTCAGCGTCGCCGTGCCCTGTAACGTGCCGCTGTTGGTGAGGGCCTCGCTGTTGAGCTGCGTATTTTTGCCCGCCAGCAGTCCGCCATTGGTCAGTGCCGCCGTGGTAAGAGTTAACCCGTCCCGGGCAATCGCCCGCCCGGTCGCGTCGTTAGCGACCTGCTGCGTCAGGGTGAGCAGGAGCGTTGTTGCGCTCAGTTCGCCGCTGTTGGTCAGGGTGTTGCCGTCCAGTTTCAGCGCATCACCACTTTGCAGGGTGCCGCTGTTGGTGGTGTCGGCGACCTCCAGCGTGATGCCGTTATCGCCCTGCAGCAATCCCCCGTTTTGCAGGCTATTCCCTGCAAGATGCAGGTTATTCGCCGCAATACTCCCTTCGTTGGTCAGCGTCGTCCCGTTGAGGGTGAGCTGGTCGTCGGCCAGCAGTCGCCCTGCTCCGAGGTTGCTCAGGCTGGCGTAATCGCTCTCCAGACTGGCGCCGTTGATCTCGCCCCGGTTGACCAGGGAGGTTCCCTTCAGCCGCAGCGTACCGTCGGTGGTGATCAGGCCGCTGTTAGTAAAAGTGGGGATGTTCAGCGTCAGGTCATTCACGCCGTAGAGCGAGCCCTGGGCGAGGTTGGTGAGCGTGTCGGCCTGCAGGGTAAACCGTGTGTTGCCCTGCAACAGCCCGCCGTTGCTGATGGCGCGGCTTTCTAACGACAGGGTATTGGCCACCAGCGTACCGCTGTTGGCGATCCACTCGGGGGCCGTCAGGGTCAGGCTGTCTGCCTTCGCGATCCCGCTCTGCGAGAGTTGTTGTCCGCTAAGCGTTATCGTATCGGCGGTTAACTCGCCGCTGCTGGTGAGCGCCTGCGCGGCGCGAAAATCCAGCGTCTGCCCGGTGGATTTGCCGCCGTGAACCAGAGTGTCGGCAGAGAGGTCCAGCTCGCCCTTCGCGGCCTGAATGCCGTTCAGCGTCGCGCTGTCTGCCTGCACTCTCAGTCGCTGGCCGCTTTGCAGCCGCGCCTGTTGCTGCGTGGTCAGCGTTGCGGCGTTGAGATCAAGGTTGCCTGCGGCATCTGTCAGGCCATTCAGATCCGCACGCTGGCCGGCGGTGAGCTGTATATCGCCCTGGCTGGTGGTGAGGGACGCTTTCCCGCTGGTGAGCACCCCGGTCTCTGCCGTCAGTCCCTTCGTCCCGGACAGCGTGCCCTGTTGAGTAAGCGTGGCCGCTTTCAGGTTTAGCGTGCCTTCGGCAAGGGTAGAGCCAGTGTTGGTCAGCCCATCGTTAACCGCCAGGCTGGCATCGCCTTTGGCACTTAGCGTGCCGTGCTGGTTCAGGGTATCTGCGTTTACGGTTAGCTGGCCGCCGCTTTGTACTGCCCCGCTGTTAGTCAGCGTGCGCCCCTGAAGCGTGACGTCATTCCCCTGCAGCGTGCCGCTGTTCGTCAAGGAGTTCGTCTGCGTAGAGAGTTTCCCTTTCGCCGCTAACTGGCCGCTGTTCGCTACATTTTTACCGGTGATCGTGATGTCTTTCCCGGCATTAACCTGGCCCTGATGCGTCATCGTATTCCCGCTCAGGGCAATATTGCCGCTGGCATCCGCCCGGCTTTGACCGTTCAGCGTCAGTCCTGCGCCGCTCAGGGTCAAATCACCGCCGGCGGCGATCGCACTGTCAGAGGCCGTAAGCGTGCCACCGCTGGTGACGGTGGTGCGGGCATCGCTGCCGACGGTGGCGTGGGTCAGGGTCATATCCTGCCCGCCGCGCACGTTCATTTCCCCTTTGCTGGTCAGCGAACTGCCTTTCACCGACAGCGCGCCGTCGGTGGCCAGAGTGGTATTTCCCTGCCCGACCAGCGTGGCATCCGAGAGGGCGACTCCCGCTTTACCCGTCACGCTTAATGCCCCGCCTTTGCCAGAGACGCCGCCCCCGGTCTGGGTCAGCTTGCCCTGGCTGTTCAGCGTGGCGCTGTTGGCGGCAACCAGCGAGGTCTCCTGCAGAACCATATCCTGCCCGCTGTTTATCGTCAGGCCCCGTTTGCTGTCGGTACCGCCGCCAGTGATCTGCAGTTTTCCGTCACTGGTGAGGCGCATCTCGCCGCCGCTGGCGAGGGTGCTGTTGTTAAGCGTCATTCCCTGCGAGCTGGTCACATCAAGTGCCCCACCCGCCTGATGGCTGCCGTTGAGCGTCACGCCCGCACCCTTCGCGGTAATCGCCCCGCTGGCCAGGCTGTTGTTGACCGTCAGCTTGCCGTTGGCATCGAGCTGAATATCGCCCTGGCGGGCATTCAGGTTGCCCAGGTTTACACCCACCCCCTTCTCGCTGGAGACCAGACGGATGCGGTTGGCATACATACCGCCCAGCGCGCCGGTATCCACGGCGATTTTGGGCGCTGCGCCCTCGCCGGTAAGGGATTTGACACGCCCATCCGCAGCAACGCGGTTGGCCCCGACGGTCACGGTAAGATCGTTGGCGTGGATCGCGGCGTTCACCTCGGTGGCGCGCGCAATCAGAGAGAGGGCGTCGTTTTTGCTGGCATCCAGCCCCTGCCCCTCAATGGTGATGGCCCCTTTCGTCACATCCAGCGCCAGCAGGTTGCCGTTGGCATCAAGCTGTGGCTTGCCGGTGGTCAGGGTCACATTGGGCGTATTGATAAATCCGCAGCCGTTACAGGTGATGCCGTAAGGGTTCGCCACCATAACGTTGGCCGCTTTCCCGACCACCTCGGTATAGCCCTGAAGTTGCGACCGGCTGCCGCCCGTCACCTCGTTGATGATCCCCTTCGCTTCACGTCCTGCCTGCAGATGCGGGTTATTCTGGATTAGCCCACCAAGCTGGGTCTGATTCAGGCTATTGGTGGCGTTATTAAGGATCAGCCCCTCTTTGCCTACGTTGTACTGGTTGAACTGGTTATGCGAAATACCCGCCCCGTTTGGCGTGGCGATGTTGACGATGGGCACCCCGTTACCGGCTTTGTCCATCGTGGTGTTGCCGGTCGGCGTCATCACCGCCGCCATGGCGGGCGCCATCGGCTGCCAGACCATTAAGCCGCAGACAGCCCAGCTAATCAGGCGCTGTGAGAAACGAACGGGAGGATGACGGGTTTCCATAGTCGTAAATTCTCTTAAAGCATAAAGGCGATACGCCAGTTAACAGTCACATGATCCGGGCCCAGCCAGTCGGGGTAGTGCAGCGGTGTGCCCACTGAGATCTGGCTGCTGTACCCGCGTCCGGCGCTGCTTAAGCCCACAGACGCGCCCCACAAGGTGCCGGAAGCAAAACGGTCTTCGCGATCTTTTTCCAGCCAGCCGCCATCCACCGCCAGGGTGGCGTTCACCTGGCCGATAAACGGCAGGGTAAACAGCGAGTAGCCCAGTTCATTACGCCAGTAGCCGCCGTTATCACCAGAGAGGTACTGCTCTTTAAACCCACGCACTGAGCTTTCTCCCCCCAGCGTGAGCCGCTCGGCGCCGTAGAGGCGATCCGGCGACCACTGACCGTAGGCGCTGGTCAACCACCACAAGTTATTGGTGAGCGGACGCTGGAAGCTGGCGTTCAGGCTCCATTTGCGAAACTCGGCGCGCGGTTCATCACCGGTTTTGTCTTCGTCCGTTTCGGCGTTGAACCAGGGCATGCCGTGGCTCCAGGTGGGGTTGAAGGTGGCGACGCCGCCCGCCAGTTTTTGCGTGTGAGTGATGCCAAGGATCAGGCTGGAAAGATTGCGGGTACTGCTTTGCAGCGGGGCGTCATTCAGCCAGTTGCGGCTTGAGCGCTGCACCATGCCCGCCGCGAGACCGGTTTTAATATCGCCATTGCGATAGACGACCCAGGAGGCATTAACACGGTGAGTTTTGGTATCGCCGGTCGAGATCCAGTCAAACCCCATATTATCGATGGTGGTGCGGTAGTTGCTCCACGCGTAGCTGTAATCCAGCAGCCCGTAGCCGAACGGCAGGCTTACTCCCGCCTGGAAATTTTGCGCGTCGTAGCGGGTGGCAAAATCACTGCTTCGACCGCCGCTGATAAACCACTGGTCCGCCAGACCTAATATATTATTGGCATACAGCGCACCATTCAGCTGATTCTCTCCGGTACTCTCTTGCCCGCTATTATCCAGACTGATAGTTGCCCTTAACGGAAATTCGGGTTTCGCCGTAAGATTTACCACTGAATATTCCGGTTGCGATCCGGGTAATATATCAATCTGCACCGGTTCGGCACGCAAACGGTTAATTTGCTCCATGCCTTGTTCGATATCGCGTAAATTGAGAATGCGCCCTGTCCGACCCGGAAAAGCCATCTTTAGCATTAGCGGGGTTTTGCCCTCAAGGCGAATCGCTTCCAGCTTCCCTTCCAGCACTACAATATTTAACTGACCGTGGGAGAGATCTTGTTCGGTCAAAAATGCCCGGCTGGTGATATAGCCGCGGCTAATATACCAATCAGAAATATGGGTGGTTAATTCGTTTATTTTCACCTGATCCAGACAGCGATTTAGCCAGGGCTCTACCAGCCGCTTACGGGCTTTTTCAGCGATTACGGTAGCGCCTGAAAGAGTAATCGTATGGATGGTGAAGCAAGGCCCGGAGCCTTGCGCGGCGGGCTGCGGCCGGGTGGGGGCTGGAAGGGGGATACTGCGTTCCAGTTCATCTCGCTGCTGCTGATTTTGTATTAAAAGCTGTTGTTGTTGCTGCTGAATGGTATCGCGATCGGCAGGCGACAGCGGGGCCGCTTTCACCGGGAGAGATAAAAGTGCGACCATCAAGATAAGGATATAGTTACTGGCGGAAATTATTCCACCTTTGTGCATGAGGGTGCTCATCCGTGCCCTGAAAATAAACCCTATAAAAAAAGACTTATTAATATATGACGAATCTAAATTGAATTATAGGAAATTTAACTTATGTCTCAATCTAAAATTAATTATGTGAATTATGTCTTGTTTCAATAAGGTCCGTAAAGAACAGGTAATATATTCTCGCTTCATTCTTTCTGAATGAAGTATTTTCAGGAGGAGAGTAAAATCACCCTCCTGAATTATTCAGATTCGCTTTATTGATACTTTAGTCATGCTAACACCCGCTAAATTCAGCAGCGGGTTATTCCCGTGATTACCAGCCGGGCACCGCGCCACCATTAAAGATCTTCTCCGCCGCTTTCGCCACTTCCGGCGACTGGTAAGAGTGAATAAATGCTTTGACGTTCTCAGCGTCTTTATTATCTTCCCGTGCGACCACGATATTCACATAGGGCGAGTTTTTGTCTTCAATAAATATCCCATCATGCACCGGCGACAGCCCGGTTTGTTGCAGATAGGTGGTGCTGATAATGGCCACATCGACTTTAGGATCGTCCAGCACGCGAGGCAGTTGCGCCCCTTCCAGCTCCATGATGTTCAACTGCTTCGGGTTAGCCGTAATGTCCAGCGCGGTGGGCAGCAGGCCGATGTCCGGTTTAAGGGTAATCAGCTTCTCTTTTTGCAGCAGCAACAGGGCACGCCCCAGGTTGGTTGGGTCGTTGGGAATCGCGATGGTGGCGCCATCTTTCAGTTCAGCCACCGATGTGATCTTGCGGGAATAGCCTGCCATTGGGAAGACAAAGGTATTTCCCACCGCCACCAGCTTATAACCGTGCGCTTTATTATCTTCCGCAAGGAACGGACGATGCTGGAAGACGTTGGCATCCAGCTCGCCGTGGTCAGTTGCATCGTTCGGCAGCAGCGAGCCGCTAAAGCCGACCAGCTCCACATCCAGGCCGTATTTCTCTTTTGCCACCTTTTTGGCGACCTCTGCCACTTCCTGCTCGGCGCCGTTAATCACGCCGACTTTAATGTGTTTAGCATTACTGCCGCCCTGATCGCAGCCCGCCAGCAGCAGGCCCGCAAGAAGAAGTGCACCCAATCGACGTTTCACCAGCCGGTTCCTTTTGATAAATGTTTACCCGACTATATCGGTAACCCAGCGGCAGGCTAAAAAACGAAAAGGAATCAAACAGAAGAAAAAGATATATGCCGCTCAGCGGTGCTTTTTCTCATGGGCAAGCAGCCACGCTTTGCGGGCAACGCCAGCGCCTGGTAATGCGACGTCTCACCGTAGCCGACGCGGGCAATCCCTTGCCAGACGGCCTGCTGAAACAGGCTGCCCGGCGTATCCTGGGTCGTAAAGTTCATGGGTCTCTCCGGTTGTGAGCAGTGAGTCCAGAGTGGCGTTTTCACCTCTGTGCTCACAACCGAAAAATGGACGACCATTTTTTTGCGCTCGCTTACGCCTGACTTTTGCGTAACGGCGCTTCGCGCAAGAACCATGACAGCACAAACGCCAGCACCATAATCCCTGCCGCCATGATAAATACCGCGTGAATGGCGGAGCCAAAGGCATCCAGATAGTCCGCCCTGAGGGCATCCGGCAGATGGTGGATAGCGTCAGGATCCAGCCCTCGCGGCAGTTCACTGCCTTCGGGGATGCGTGCCATTAGCCCTGATTGCAGTTGATGGGTAAATACCGCGCCAAACAGCGCCACACCAATCGCCCCGCCGATGGAGCGGAACAAGGTGACGCCCGACGTCGCCACACCATACTGGCTGGACGAGACGCTGTTCTGCACCGCCAGCACCAACACCTGCATCACCAGCCCCAGACCCATCCCCAGCACGCCGGTGAAGAGATACAGCTGCCAGGTGGGGGAGTCGATGGTGATCCGCGTGAGCAGCGCCATACCGATCACCCCCAGCAGGGTACCGAGGATCGGGAACAGGCGGTACTTGCCGGTGCGGCTGATAATGCGCCCGCTGATGATGGAGGTCAGCAGCAGACCGCCCATCAGCGGGATCAGCTGTAATCCGGCCTGGGTTGGCGTGGCCTCTTTCACAATTTGCAGATACAGCGGCAGGAAGGTCACTGAACCGAACAGCGACATCCCGATGATGAAGCCAATCAGGCTACACAGCAGGAAGCTGCGATCGCGAAAGAGCGAGAGCGGGATAATCGGCTCCCAGGCCAGACGCTCTTCATAGATAAATCCGGCAATCCCCGTCAGGCCAAAGGCCAGAATGCACCACAGCTGCGGATCGCTCCAGGGGCGTACCGTCCCCCCTTCGCTGGTGAAGAGGATGATACAGAGCAGCGCCATGCTGAGGTAAATCGCCCCGAGATAGTCGATTTCATGTTTGTTTCGTTTGGTATTGCTGTGGAACACCGCGCCGATCACCAGCAGGGCAAACAGCCCCAGCGGCAGATTAATGTAGAAGATCCAGCGCCACGAGGCATGCTGCACGATAAACCCGCCGATCAGCGGCCCGATGACCGTCGCCAGGCCAAACACGCCGCCAAACAGCCCCTGATAGCGGCCACGTTCCGCAGGCGGGATAACATCCGCCACGGCGGCCATGCTGATCACCATCAGCCCGCCACCGCCCAGCCCCTGCAGGGCACGCATCAGCACCAGCTGGGTCATGTTTTGCGCCAGCCCGCAGAGTACGGACCCCGCAAGGAACAGCACGATCGCGATTTGCAGCACGATTTTACGGCCAAACAGATCGCCAAATTTCCCGTATAACGGGACCACGATGGTGGAGCTCAGAATATAGGCCGTCACGACCCAGGAGAGTTTATCCAGCCCGCCCAGCTCACCCACGATAGTGGGTAGCGCCGTGGAGACGATGGTCTGATCGAGGGCAGACAGCAGCATCACCAGCAGCAGCGCGCTGAACAAGAGCTTTATCGAAGGGGGCTTTTGCGCGTCAGGCATCATAAGAGACCGCTTGAAATTAATTAATGAGATAATTAATATTCAATGAAGTTATGAATACGGTCAAGGGATCGCTCCAGCATGTCAGCACATAAAGATAATTCTGAACCGCGCCGCCCCGGTCGTCCCCGCGGGGGCAAACGCGCCACCACCAGCCGCGAGCAGTTGCTGGACATTGCGCTGGATCTCTTTTCTCGTCAGGGGATCGCCAACACCTCTCTAAACGCCATCGCCAAAGAGGCGGGCGTAACGCCGGCGATGCTGCATTACTATTTTAACTCACGCGAACAGCTGCTGGATGCGATGATTGAGGAGCGTTTTCTGCCGCTGCGCAGCACCATCGCCGCCACCTTTAGCGCCCATCCCGACGATCCGGTGGCTTCCCTGACCCTGATGGTCCAAACGCTGGCGAGCCTCGCCGGGCAGCATCACTGGTTTGCGCCGCTGTGGATGCAGGAGGTGATCGGTGAAATGCCGGTCTTACGCGCCCATTTACGAAATCGGGTGGGTGAAGATAACTACTCCGTGACGCTTGCCACGCTGAAGCGCTGGCAGCAGGAGGGGAAACTGAACCGCGAGCTGGCTCCGGAGCTGCTGTTTACCACGCTGTTAAGCCTGGTGCTGGTGCCCTTCGCGAGAAGGCGTAATGACGAGAGGCTAAGCGCTCTCTCGTCTGCACAGATTGTGCGCCACGCCTTAGCGGTGATGGGCCAAGGCATTGGCGCTTAAAGCGCTTTGGTCAGATAGTGGCGCTGCATCCCCTGGTTCGGGAAATCGGGCAACGTCATCTGGAGTTGATAGCCCAGCTTTTCGTAGAAGGGCCGCGCCTGGAAACTGACGGTATCCACCAGCGCATTCAGGCACCCTTTGCGCTTCGCCTCTTCTTCGGCGGCCAGCATGATCTGGCTGCCTACACCACTGCCACGCACCGCGCTGCTCACCCACACATAGCTGATATCCAGCCACTCCCCTTTGCGACGCCCAATAACCCCGCCGATGAGGGTACCGTCGTCATCGCGGGCAAAGACCGCCAGATCGCCCCAGGTGCGGGTATCGACAAACTGCTGGTTATAGGCGCGCAACCCGGTTAATAACGCTTCCTGATCGTCGGCGGTGATGGTATCGACAATGTCTAGCTGCATCCTGTTTTCCCTCATTTTTTTATCGTTACCCTAAGTTCGCGCAACGGCAGAAAGGAGACAATAAATTTTTATTGGCGCCCAAGAATTTGGCAAAAAGTGCGGCTACGCTTTTAACGTTTAGTCGCCGGAATGTGCAAATTCATACTTTCCACCTGGATCGCATCGGCGAATGTAACGATATATTTCAAATGGAATGCCGTGGTTATCAACCGGAGGTCAACATGAAGTCAGCACACCTGTTTTGCCTGATAGTCTGTCTGCTTTTTGCCGCCTTCGCCCATGCGCAAGACAACGACGATCCCGCCAAACTCGAACAGAAAAAACAGCTGATTTTGAAAGATGTGAAAAAAGCCTGCGCCCCGCAGCGTAAACAGTCTGACTCGGAGTGGCAGGCGATGATTATGTCTTCAGAGGCGAATAAGCTCTTGATGCGCAACGCCATGCTGGCGGTAGATCGTAACAACCAGGAGGCCTACTGGGACGCCGTCAGCCGCATGGACTGCATGGAGGATTATTAAGCGTGAAGCGGGCTTCACGCTTGCTGATTAGCGTTTACGTATTTCAGGAATAATTAAATCGCCCCGCAGAACCCAGGATTCCAGCATCTGGGTTTTTTCGTTCAGCCAGCTCACAATGCGTGCAGCCATCGCATCCATCGAGTATTCAATCGCCGGAATGGTTGGGATACCCGGTAAATGCAGGGAGCCGGCCAGACTGAAGACCATGATGTCACCCGGTACGGACTTGTTAAACGCCTGCAGCTGCGGGATCACCCGCTGCGCCTCTTGCTCATCAGCAACCAGTAAGGCGTTGAAGTTCAGCGTGCTCGCATTATTCAGCAACTCCTGCAACGCCACGGATGACGAGGTGGCCTCCATAAAGACCAGGTTGCGATTAAAGGGCAGGAAGTTTTTCTCCAGCGCGTGCTTGTAGCCCAGCAGCACCTGATCGGCAAAGCCGCTACCCTGCGGATGGATCAGCGCTATCTGGCGGCGCCCCTGGCTGGTGAGGAAATTACAGGCGGTTTCTGCGGCGAACGCGTGATCGAACTGAATGCTGTTGACGTTATCCGCCGCCTGCATGCAGTCCACCAGAATGACATTTTCCTGATCGACACTCAGCGGAAAACGGGCGCCAATAATGAGAATGTCGTCGCACAACCCACACGAAAGCTCTTCAAGCGCATTCATCACCTCGGCTTTGGTGTTGGCAAAACGCAATAGCAGATGCTTTTGATGCTGACTAAGCTGTTTTTCCAGCGCGTACAGGTAACCGGTGCTCTGGTTGATATTATCCTGCGCACAGATCACGCCGATACAGCCGGTTGACTGGCTCAGCAGCGACTGCGCAATCACATTGGGTCGATAGTTCAGCTCATCCACCGCTTTCAAAACGGCCTGACGGCTGGCTTCCTTTACACCGCGCGACCCGCTCAACACCCGTGATACCGTGGCTTTGGACACCCCGGCCAGACGTGATACATCGTTGATTGTAGACATCTTTCTCCCCTGACAGGACGGCCCCGCCCTGCAAATTCCATTACCGCATTGGCTCACATTTTAGCCAAAAAGAAGTATATCCGTTTCCGTTTTCTATGGAAACCGATTTTCCGTTTCCACTCATTTTGATGCAAAACACGCCAAATAGTGTGACACCGATCGTGATAATTAGCGCCATAAGTAACGGATATTGATAGCTGTCACACTTCTGTCTTTTATAAATGGAAACCGGTTTCCGCATGATGTCCAATCAGACCCGCAATAACTTTTTACATTTAGAGGATGGTCGTCGATGTTCAAGATAATGCTGTGTTGTTCTGCCGGAATGTCCACCAGCCTGCTGGTCAGGAAAATGGTTGAAGCGGCGGATGAGCGAGGTCTGCCGGTGAAGATTGATGCGTACGGCGTGGCCGAATTTGATACGCAGTTTCCGCAATACCAGGTGGTACTTCTCGGACCACAAGTGAAATACATGATAAAGACGCTGTCAGACAAGGCTGCTACGCAAGGCATTCCGGTGCAGGCCATCGATATGATGGACTACGGCATGCAGCGTGGTGATAAGGTGCTGGATTACGCTCTGTCGCTCATTGAAGCGGCACACTAAGAAGGTGTTCTCATGAGTTCGTTATATCAGTCTATGGTTGCCGTCATTGAGCAGTCCATTACCCCGCTGGCGGCGAAGCTTGGCCAGCAGAAGTATGTGATTGCCATCCGCGACGGCTTTACCGCCGCGCTGCCGTTCATGATCATCGGCTCGTTTATGCTGGTGTTTATCTTCCCGCCGTTCTCAGCGGACACCACCAACAGCTTTGCCCGCGGCTGGCTGGATTTCTCCCAGACCTACCGCGAACAGCTGATGCTGCCCTTCAACCTCAGCATGGGCGTAATGACTTTCTTTATCTCGGTGGGTATCGGCGCAAGCCTGGGTCGTCAGTTTAACCTCGACCCGGTGATGTCTGGCCTGCTGGCGTTTATGGCATTCTTGCTGGTGGCTGCGCCCTATGCCGATGGCAAAATCTCCACCCAGTATCTGTCGGGCCAGGGGATCTTCACCGCGCTGATCACCGCCATCTACTCCACCCGCGTCTATGCGTGGCTGAAGCAGAACAACGTCACCATCCGCCTGCCAAAAGAGGTGCCGACCGGGGTGGCCCGTTCGTTTGAGATCCTGATCCCGGTGATGGTGGTGATCGGTACGCTGCACCCGCTGAACCTGTTCATTGAAGCGCAGACCGGCATGATCATTCCCCAGGCGATTATGCACCTGCTGGAGCCGCTGGTTTCGGCGTCTGACTCCTTGCCTGCCATTCTGCTCTCTGTGCTGCTGTGCCAGATCTTCTGGTTCGCGGGCATCCACGGCTCGCTGATTGTGACCGGCATCATGAACCCGTTCTGGATGGCAAACCTCTCTGCAAACCAGGCCGCACTGGCCGCAGGGGCTGCCCTGCCGCACGTATACTTGCAGGGATTCTGGGATCACTACCTGCTGATTGGCGGCGTCGGTTCTACCCTTCCGCTGGCGTTCCTGCTGCTGCGCAGCCGCGTCACCCATCTGCGTACCATTGGCAAAATGGGCGTGGTACCAAGCTTCTTTAACATCAACGAACCGATCCTGTTCGGTGCGCCGATCATCATGAACCCGATGCTGTTTATCCCGTTCGTGTTTGTGCCGCTGGTGAATGCGTGTCTGGCCTACGGTGCTACTAAGCTCGGCTGGCTGGCGCAGGTGGTGTCGTTAACCCCATGGACCACGCCGGCACCGATTGGCGCCTCATGGGCGGCCAACTGGGCATTGAGCCCGGTGGTGATGTGCGTGGTGTGCATGGTGATGTCGGCGCTGATGTACCTGCCTTTCCTGCGCGCTTATGAGCGTACGTTGGTGAAAAACGAAGAGCAAAAAGCCCAGGCGGCTGTTGTAGGCGCTGAGCCGGCCAGTAACTAAGTTAAAGAGGAAGCATTATGAACTACTCATTTCCCGAGAACTTTTGGTGGGGTAGCGCAAGCTCCGCGCTGCAAACCGAAGGGGAGAGCCAGGGCGGCGGCAAGGGATTGACCACCTGGGATCACTGGTTTAGCCAGCAACCAAACCGTTTCCATCAGGGGGTAGGGCCGCAACAGACGTCGACCTTTTATCAGAACTGGAAAGCGGATATTCAGCTGCTGAAAACGTTGAACCACAACAGCTTTCGCACCTCGATTAGCTGGGCGCGTTTGATCCCTGATGGCATCGGTGAAGTGAATCCTGAGGCGGTCACGTTTTACAATCAGGTAATCGATGAACTGATTGAGCAGGGCATCACGCCGTTTATCTGCCTGTTCCACTTCGACATGCCGATGGCGATGCAGGAGATTGGCGGCTGGGAGAACCGCGATGTGGTGGCCGCCTATGGCCGCTATGCGCAGACCTGTTTCAAACTGTTTGGCGACCGGGTGTTGCACTGGTTTACCTTCAACGAGCCGATTGTGCCGGTTGAAGGGGGCTATCTGTACGATTTCCACTATCCCAACGTGGTGGATTTCCGTCGTGCGGCGACCGTGGCGTATCACACCGTGCTGGCCCACGCCCACGCGGTGCGCGCCTTCCGCGCCGGAAACCATGCCGGTGAGATTGGGATCGTACTCAACCTGACCCCGTCATATCCCCGTTCACAGCATCCGGCGGATGTGAAAGCGGCGCATATTGCCGACCTGATGTTTAACCGGAGCTTCCTCGACCCGGTGCTGCGCGGGAAATACCCGGCCGACCTGGTGGCGCTGCTGAAGTCTTACGATCAGCTGCCTGCCTGCCAGCCTGAGGACAGCAACCTGATTGCCGACGGGCGTATCGATCTGCTGGGCATTAACTACTATCAACCGCGTCGCGTGAAGTGTCGTGACAGTGCGGTGAACCCTCAGGCGCCGTTTATGCCGGAATGGTTCTTTGATAACTACGAAATGCCCGGTCGGAAGATGAACCCGTATCGCGGTTGGGAAATCTATGAACCGGGTATTTACGATATTCTTGTTAATCTGCGTGATAATTATGACAACCCGCGCTGCTTTATTTCGGAAAACGGCATGGGCGTAGAAAACGAGCAACGATTTATCGAAGCCGGACAAATAAACGACCAGTATCGTATCGAGTTTATTTCCGAACACCTTAAATGGCTGCATAAAGGTATTAGCGAAGGGGCAAACTGCCTTGGCTACCATATGTGGACATTTATCGATAACTGGTCATGGTGCAATGCGTATAAAAACCGCTACGGCTTTATTCAGCTGGATTTAACGACGCAGCAACGCACGATAAAGAAAAGTGGAGAGTGGTTTGCCGCTACCTCTCTGGATAATGGTTTTGAAAAAGAGTAATCACTCATGATCGCATTAGAAGAAGCCGTAATGGAAATTATCGTTAACGCCGGTCAGTCGCGCAGTCTGTGCTTTGAAGCGCTGCACGCCGCGCGTAATGGCGATATTGATGAAGCCAAAAGCCTACTGCGCGAAGCCGATGGCTACGCGCGTCAGGCGCACCATATGCAGACCAAACTCATTGAGCAGGATGCAGGCGAAGCCCGTCAGCCGATGACGTTAATTATGGTGCATGCCCAGGATCATTTAATGAACTCGCTACTGGCGCGTGAATTATCCGAAGAAATTATTCATTTATATCAGAGATAATCTATGGCGAAAAAACGGTAATGTAATACCTCTGTACCTAATAATAGAAATCCACTTGTTCTGATGATAGCGACATATTCTGTCAGATCGGAGCGGGATGGTTATTGTCTGAATAAAATTAAACTATATTGAGATAACCATGAACACAATTAAAAAACTTCCATTAACAATGGCGGTTATCGCCGCGCTTTGCCCAATTTCTGTACTCGCACAGGAGTTCACTCAAGAGCAAATCGACGCCATTGTGGCCAAAGCGGTGGATAAAGCCCTGGCAGAACGTCAGGCAAAAATGGATGCTGCGGTGGCGAAAAAAGCCGACGTGGTCACCGAGCCGCAAAGCGCGGCGCAGTCGCCGGATATGGCTATTCCGTTCGGGGTTAAATTTACCGGTTATGCCCGCTATGGCGCCCATTTCCAGGCCGCCGATCAAAAATACGTAGCGGTGGATGGCTCCTATAACGGTGCGTCGGCGATTGGTCGTCTGGGTAACGAAGGCAACGGCGGTGAATTCCAGCTCTCCAAAGCCTTTAAAGGCGATAACGGCGCCATCTGGGACATCAACGTGATGATCGACCACTGGGGCGACGAAGTTAACCTGAAAAAAGCCTATGCGGGCGTCACCAACATCATGGCGTCCAACCCGAACGCCTACTTCTGGGCCGGTCGTGACTTCCACCAGCGTCCGCAGCAGGGTATCAACGACTACTTCTGGATGAACCACGATGGCCAGGGCGCCGGGGTGAAGAACTTCGACATTGGCGGCGTGCAGTTTGACGTGGCGACCGTGGCGGCCGTGGAATCCTGTAGCCCGGAAGTAATGGAAGACGAAGCGAACCCATCGCGCATCACCTGTACCGGCGGTTCCGGCACGGGCGACAAAGGTAACTACGCGGCCACCTCTAAAATCCACGGCATGAAGCTCGGCCCGATCGACCTGGAGCTGTATGCCAACTACGGCTTTGACTCGAAAGCGATCGACAGTGAAGAGCGTCTGAAGGCCTGGCAGGGTGGCGTGGTGCTGAGCCACACCAACGACAGCGGCGTGAACAAAGTGATTGCCCGTTACTCTGATAACTCGGATAACAGCGTCTTCAACAAGACCGAGGATCTGACCACGGTCTACGCCAGCTTCGAAGGGCTGCATAAATTCACCCAGGCCACCCAGGTGGAGTACATCCTCGCCTTCCACGACTATGACAATAGCCGCGACGGCACCGATAACCGCAAGAACTACAACGCCATTGTCCGACCAATGCACTGGTGGAACGACGTCCACTCGACCTGGCTGGAAGCGGGCTGGCAGCACGTTGATTACGACAACGGCGGTGATAACAAAGGCTGGAAACTGACCCTGTCGCAGAACATGTCTATCGCCATGGGGCCAGAGTTCCGTCCGATGCTGCGCTTCTACGTCACCGGCGGCAAGGTGGATAACGAACGTACCGCCCGCGTGAACGGTACCCAGGACGAGACGCTTGACGATTTCAACGTCGGCGCCATGTGGGAAGCCTGGTTCTAAGGTAAATGCAAAACGGCAACGCCATGTTGCCGTTTTTAGTCTTTGCCCCCTCTCCCTGTGGGAGAGNNGGGCCGGGGTGAGGGCATCAGACCGCACCAAACCCACCAATCCTCATGTTATGCTACAAAAAAACCAACATAACAGGGGAGAACATGGGTTCCACACGTAAAGGGATGCTCAACGTCCTGATCGCCGCCGTTTTATGGGGAAGTTCAGGCGTTTGCGCGCAGTACATCATGGAGAAAAGCCACATCTCTTCACCTTATCTGACCATGGTTCGCCTGCTGTTTACCGGGGTGATCCTGCTGACGCTCTCCTTCGTTCACGGCGACAAAATTTTCTCGGTCATCAAAAACCGCAAGGACGCCATCAGCCTGCTATTTTTCTCGCTGGTCGGCGCGCTCACCGTGCAGCTCACCTTCCTGCTGACGATTGAAAAATCCAACGCTGCCACCGCCACCGTGCTGCAGTTCCTGTCGCCAACAATTATCGTGGCGTGGTTCGCGCTGGCGCGGAAAAAGCGCCCCGGCCTGTTTGTGTTATCCGCGATATTCACGTCGCTTGTCGGCACCTTCCTGCTGGTGACGCACGGCGACCCGACGTCGCTCTCAATCTCGCCTGCCGCGCTGTTCTTCGGCATCGCCTCGGCCTTTGCTGCGGCGTTCTATACCACCTACCCGTCAACGCTGATCGCCCGCTACGGTACGCTGCCGATCGTCGGCTGGAGTATGTTGATTGCGGGACTGATGCTGACGCCGTTCTACGCGGGGCGCGGCACCACCTTTGCGTTCGACGGTAGCCTGCTGCTGGCGTTCTTCTATCTGGTGGTGATCGGTACGGCGCTGACGTTCAGCCTGTATCTGAAAGGGGCACAGATGATCGGCGGGCCAAAGGCGAGCATCCTGAGCTGTGCCGAACCGCTGAGTAGTGCATTGCTGTCGGTGATCCTGCTGGGCGTGGCCTTCACCCTGCCGGACTGGCTGGGCACGCTGCTGATTGTCTCGTCGGTGGTGCTGATTTCGATGGATTCGAGAAGACGGGTTCAGACATCAGCCTGATATCCCGTCACCCTAACCCTCTCCCCAGAGGGGCGAGGGGATTACCCGGTGCGGTCTTTTCACCCTCGCCCCTTTGGGGAGAGGGCCGGGGTGAGGGGTAATTTACGACTTTGCCCTCACCTTCGCTGCCACCAGCAGCGCCGTCAACAGCATCAGCGTACCGGAAATTACCAGCGGTGAGGTCAGCCCCAGATGGTCGAGCGCCACCCCGCCCACCGCCGCGCCGCAGGTGTTCGCCAGCTGGATCACCGCTACCTGAATCGACCCCGCTTTTTCCGCCTGATCGGCCAGCGAGCGGGTGATCCACGTCGACCAGCCCACCGGCACCAGCGCAAAGGCGAAGCCCCAGATAATGGCGATCGCCGAGGCGACCCACTTGTCGCTGCCCCACAGAATCAGCACGGCGGCGCTGATCGCCAGCACCAGCGGCGCACCGGCCAGCGCCACTTTGAGGGAGCGTTTCAGGAACTGCGCCGACAGCGAGGTGCCGACAAAGCTGGCAATACCGAAGCTCAGCAGCACCAGCGTCAGGCCATCCACGTCAAAGCCGGCCATGGTCATAAACACCGGACGGATGTAGGTGAAGAAGGCAAACTGCCCGGCAAAAGCCATAAAGATAGCGGTCATCCCCGCCAGCACGCCCGGACGTTTCAACAGCGTAAACATGTTCTGTTTGTGATGCGCCGCTTCACCCGGCAGCGACGGTAGCGCTTTCCATACCCAGACAATGCAGAGCAGACCCATCACCGCCGCGGCGTTAAAGACATTACGCCAGCCGATGATCCCGCCGAGAAAACTGCCCAGCGGCGCGGCAATCACCAGCGCGATGGAGACCGCGCCGAAAATCACCGACAGCGCTTTAGGCACCGTGCGGGCGGGCACCAGGCGCATGGTGAGCGAAGCGGACATCGCCCAGAAGCCGCCGAGCCCTAACCCCAGACAGGCGCGCCCGAGCAAAAGCAGGCTAAAGCTATTGGCGAAGGAGACCAGCAGGCAGGATGCCGTCAGCAGCACACTGAAGAGAATGACCACTTTGCGGCGGTCGATGGTGCCAATTGCCTGGGTAATAAAGAGGCTGGCGAACATCGCCACAAAGGCGGTGACGGTAACGGACTGCCCCGCCACACCTTCCGAAATACCCAGATCCTGCGCCATCGGCGTCAGCAGGCTGACCGGCAGAAACTCAACGGTAATCAGGCAGGCCACGCAGAACGCCACCGAGAAAACCGCCGACCAGTTAGGCCGGGCGACCTCTTTAGCATGGGGAGCGGGCTGAATATGTTCTGTCATGACGTCACCTGAAGATAAAAATGTGCGGAAAAGTCGCGCAGTTTATCATCAAAAGTGTGACGAATTTAACGTTTCGACAACTTTTGCCGGGGTTTGCCGGATGACGTGGTGCTGGCAACGGCCTGCAAGGCCTCAGTGAAGATAAAACACGCCCTCTTCCGGCAGGAAAAGTTGGTTATAGCGCAGCTGGAAGGCGTTCAGCTCCTGCGGATCGGGGTCCATTTCGCGCATAAAGCCAAGGGCCAGGCGGACCTGCGCATCGGTGAGCGGTGCGGCGAGACGGGCTTTACGCAGCAGACGGTGCCAGCTGAGCAGATTTTGTTCACTGCCATCAATAATACACACCTGCCAGATCAACAGCACCTGGGCCGCGTTTTGCAGATGCGCCTCGTCCGGGCGCTCGAGGTAGCGGATAAACTCATTTCCGGACGTTTTACCAAACTGGTCAATCATCGACTCGACCGTCACCAGCGAAATGCCCAGACGTTCACTTAAACGTTTGATGGCGCGGCGAGAATCGGAGGTCAGGATACGAAATCCTATGACAAACACGACTATGAGGGTCGCCAGCATTATCCAGATCATGAGTTCTCCTAAGTAACAGCCGCTCATAATATCGGGAAAAGCAGCGTGGTCGCCAGCAGACAACGTCATATAAGTGAACTGAAATTACGTAGAAAACCGCGGCCCTTCGATCGCGCTTCGCACCGGGCGAGGCGAGCATGGGGTCAAATTGCACACCAGAGGCGCTACAGCCTTACCGACAAACCAAAAAAGCCCGGCATCACACCGGGCAAAGAGGTCACCTGCACACTCAGGCTGCTTTCAATTTCTGTTTCTGCGCACGATTCTCACGGCGGATCTTACGTTCTTCCAGCACCGCGACCATCGCCATCAGGACGATACAGCCGATGGCGGCGGCGTCCAGCGCGGCGAAGGTGCCTGCCCAGCCGGTGAGGCCAAAGACCGGCGTGCCGTCGGCAATCATCCCCAGACCGAGCTTGGCGAAGCTGTCGCCGATCAGGTAAGCGAAGGTGCCCTTAATCCCATCGGCGGCGCCGATCGCTTTTTTCGGCACAAAACCGACCGCCGCCACGCCAATCAGCAGCTGCGGACCAAACACCAGGAAGCCGAGCGCGAACAGAGAGGCAAGGTACACATACTGGTTGCTGGCGTGCTGGTATACGCCGAGCGTGGCGATAATCAACGCCAGCGCAACGCAGGCCACCAGCGCACGACGCCCATTGGCGAGGTCAGAGAGCCAGCCCCACAGCAGCGTGCCGACCAGCGCACCCACTTCAAACAGGGTAAAGCCCTGAATCGCCACTTCTTTCGAGAGTTTCAGCTCCTGGAAGGCGTACACGGTTGACCACTGGTCGATACCGATGCGCACCACGTACAGGAAGATGTTCGAGAAGCATAGCAGCCAGATCACCTTGTTTTTCAACACGTACTCAACAAAGATCTGCCATTTGGTCATCTCGTTTTCTTCGGTCTCTTTATCCTCTTCGCTGATCTCCTCACCGAACAGCTCTTCGGCTTTGCCGAGGCCGTAGGATTCCGGGGAGTCGCTGCCGAAGCGCAGGCCGATAAAGCCGACGATCAGGGCGATAATCGACGGGAAGATAAACATACCGATGACGTGACCGTCGAACAGATAGTTGGCGCCGAACAGCGCCACGCCTGCCGCGCCCGCTCCGCCGAGGTTGTGGGAGATGTTCCACATGCCGAGGTACGAGCCACGCTTGCGGCGCGGGGTCCATTTGGTGATGGTCGAGTAGCTGCACGACCCGCCGGTACTCTGGAAGAAGCCGCTCAGGGCGTAGAAAGCGATCATCAGGAACAGGCTGATGGAGCCTGAACCCATGCTGGCGCTGAAGCCAAGCATACAGATGGCGGAGAGGATCAGCATAAACGGCAGGAACTGCTTGGTGTTTTTGCCGTCCGCGTAGTACGACACCAGCGTTTTCCCCACGCCGTAGGTGATGGAGAAGCCCAGGCCAATCATCCCCAGCTGCGTCATGCTCAGCCCGTAGGTTGAGATCATGTCGTTCTGCGCGATGTTAAAGTTCTTGCGGATCAGGTACATGGTCAGGTAGCCGATAAAGACCACCAGGTAAGACTGCATGAAGGGTTTGAACCACATTTTGCGCCGCACATCGAGCGGCAGATCCAGGGTCGGCTTGCGCACCTGGTTAAGGAAGGCCAGCATGGGTTGCTCCTGAGCTGATTTTTATACCTGCGAATGGCAGGCATTGTAAAAATCAGCCGGGCGCGACGCCTGAGACAGCGTCCAGGTGAAACCGGGAAAATTTCTTAGTTTTGCGCCACTCGGTGCCAAAAGGTGAGGCGCGTCACGCTTCGCGCGGAGCCTGGGCGTGCAAAAACGGCAGCAACAACAGAGCAGAGATCCCCGCCGCGATGGCGATCACCGCGAAGAAGCCGCTCCAGTGCCAGACGTCGATCACCCATGCCAGCGGCCAGCCAGAGAGCGATGCGCCGAGGTAGGCAAAGAGTCCGACGAAGCCCGTCGCCGCGCCTGCCGCCTCTTTATGCGAGCACTCCGCCGCCGCCATGCCGATCAGCATCTGTGGGCCAAAGACGAAGAAGCCGATGGTGAAGAAGCACGCCGCCTGCATCACATAGCTGGCAAAAGGCATCAGCCACAGCGAGCCAACGGAGAGCAAAATGCCAGCGGCGAAAATCAGGTTCATCGGCCCGCGGTTGCCATTAAATAGCTTGTCCGATCCCCAGCCCGCCACCAGCGCGCCGATAAACCCGCCCAGTTCGAACATGGTGACCGCCGAGTTGGCGGTGACCAGATCGACGCCGAGCGTCTCGGACATGTACAGGTTGCCCCAGTCGTTGATCGCCGCGCGCACCACATACACCAGCACGTAGCACAGCGATAACAGCCAGATGTAGGGATTTTTCAGCACATATTTCGTCAGAATCGCTTTGTGCGTCAGCCCCGCCCCCTCCTGCTGCTGGGCGATCTCCATCTCGTCATGCCGCCAGTCGCCAACGGGGGGAAGCCCGACGGTCTGGGGCTTATCGCGCAGGCGCCAGCAGAGGAACAGCCCGGCAAGGATGGCAAGCCCGCCCGCAATCATCATTCCCGCACGCCAGCCGTAGTGCAGCGCCGCCGCGCCCACCACGATGGGGATCAGCGCCCCGCCGACGTTATGCGCCGTGTTCCAGATTGCCCACCAGCCGCCGCGCTCATTGCGTGAGTACCAGGTGGTGAGCAGGCGGGCGCACACCGGTGCCCCCCAGCCCTGGAAAAAGGCGTTCAGGGCCCACAGCAGGGCAAACGCCCACAGGGAGGTGGAGAAGCCGAACAGGATGTTCACCACGCCGGTGGCGATCAGCCCCGTGCCCATGAAGTAGCGGGCGTTAGAGCGGTCGCTGACGATACCGGAGAAGAACTTCGACAGGCCGTAGCTGATGTAAAACAGCGTCGCCAGCAGGCCGATATCGGTGCGGGTCATCACGCCGCTGGCGAGGATTTCCGGCGCGGCGGCGTTAAAGCTTTTGCGGGTGAAGTAAAACAGCGCATAGCCGAGCCAGATAGTGATCAGGATATGGCGCCGCCAGTAGCGGTACCGGGCGTCGATGTCGGCCTGGTTGCCGACGGGCGCGGCATTGGCGGGGGTGTTAAACATGGTGACTCCGTAGCGGCAAACTGGCGCTGACGCGCGTGCCGTGCGTGCAGGAGAGGGTCAGGGTACCGCCCAGCGCCACGACGCGCTCGCGCATCCCCGCCAGGCCAAAGCCCTGCTGGCCGGAGCCCGGCGGCAGGCCGCAGCCATCGTCTTCAATAATCAACATCAGGCGGTCTTCCTGCTGCCAGCCCTGCAGCGTAACCGCGCTGGCGTTGGCGTGTTTCACCACGTTGTTTAGCCCCTCCTGGCAGACGCGGAACAGCGTGACGCGCTGGCCTTCGCTCAGCGTCCGTTCATCAATATTCCAGTCGAGATGGCTGACGATGCCCCGGCTTTCCAGCTCCATTTCGCGCATCAGGGAGCGCACCGCCTGCTCAAGCGAAAGGTCGTCGAGCTGGCGCGGGCGCAGTCTGCCGAGCAGGCGGCGCACGGAATCGTACACCCCCAGCGACAACTGCTCGATATGCGCCCCGCCCTGCTTCACGCCTGCGTTTTCCGCCGCCAGACGCTGGACAATGCCCGCCTGGGTGCGGATAGCGGTGATGGTCTGGCCGATGTCATCGTGCAGCTCGCGGGCCACTTCCTGGCGCACGCTCTCTTCGGTCTCCAGCAGACGCTCTGCCAGAAGCCGGTTGCGCGCCAGCTCGGTTTGCAGGGACTGATTCAGTTCGCGCAGACGCTGGATACCCGCCCCCAGCAGCAGCCCGGTCAGGCTCTGGGCCAGCAGCGAGAGCAGCAAATCAACGGGGTGATCGTGCCATGTCTGGCTGGCGATCAGCGCGATGGCGTTCATCAGGGTCGCGATCAGCGCCCCCTGCCAGCCATAGTGCCAGGCGAGGGCGATAATCGGCAGCGCCAGACAAAACGGCGTAAAGCGGGAAAGCTCGGCGGGCAGGCCAAGCTGCAGCCACAGGCTCAGAACAAACAGCAGCAGATACCAGATAAGATGCCGGGCGCGCCAGTTTACCGGCTGGGAGACCAGCGCCGGGCCGAGCGGCTGCCAGACGGTGCTGGTGAGGTAATGCCAGATAACCAGACAGGTGGGGGCCAGCGTCAGGCCGCCGGTGAGGGTCAACAGCAGAGCGTTCAGCATCTCTTGCTCGCCGAGCCACGGCAATGACTGTAACAGCGCGGCGGCCATCAGCGCCGTGCCTTGCCACAGCAGCGTGCGCCAGTCCCGCTGATGGCGATAGCGCGAGATCAGCGTGACTGGAAGAAGCGTCAGCACACTCCCGATCATCAATAATGGCAGATGGGCCAGCGCCACTTCCTGCGCCAGCCAGAACAGCATCAGCCACTCCGCGCCCAGCAGCACCGGCCAGTAGCCGCGCGGGCATTGCAGCATCAGTCCAAGACGCAGGCCGAACGGGAACAGCAGCACTGCCAGTTCGGGGCGTTCAACCAGATGCAGGCTAATACTCCACAGGCAGAACCAGGCGGCGGAGAAGATAAAAAAGCTGGCAACGACGGCGATCAGCCGCGAAAACACCGGGTTCATTGCCAGTTATCAAACATACGCCGGGCCAGCTCAACGTCGTTACTGACGCCCAGTTTTTCCATCAGGTTTGCCCGGTGAACGTGCACGGTCTTTGGCGATAGATCCAATTCAGCGGCAATTTCTTTAACCGACATTCCCTGGGCGAGTTTCTCTGCCACCTGGCGTTCACGCTTTGTGAGCGGATCCTGGCGTCCGGTCGCCAGCTTGACGGCGATATCCGGGGTTAAATAACAGCCGCCGGCGGCAACGGTGCGTACGGCGGCAATCAGTTCGTCCGGACTACAGCGTTTTGAGAGGAACCCACGCGCCCCCGCGTTAAGCGCCTGCTCCACCAGCGCCGGGCTGTCGTGAACCGACAGCATGATGGTCGCCATCCCTTTCGGCAGTTGGCTTAACAGTTCAAGACCGGAGAGATCCGGCATGGAGATATCGCAGATACAGACCTGCACCCCGCGCCCCGGCAGGCCTGCCAGCGCCTCACGGCCAGAGCCAAATTCCGCAACAACCTGGAAATCGGCCTCCAGACTCAGCAACTGGGCGAAGCCGGAGCGGACGATAAGATGGTCGTCGATGAGGGCAATGGTGGTCATGTGCGTTCCTGGCGGGCGGATAAAAAAACGCGCTTACCTTAACGATAAGCGCGCGGGCGTTCAAGCAATGAGCGATTTATTCGAAGAAGACCGCAATTTTGTTAAACATGGTGGGATCGGACTGGTTACGCACCACTTTGGTCACATCTTCCAGCTTATCAATCTGCGCCATCATCTGCTCCAGGCGCTGGTCATCGTTGACCAGTAGCCAGATGCGGCTGTGTTCACTGCCCAGAATTGGCAAACAAAGAATGCCTTCCACGTTGAATGCGCGGCGGGCAAACAGCCCGCAGACGTGGGTCATCACCCCCGGGTGGTTGCGGACGGTAAGTTCGAGAATGACGTTGTCGTGTTGTTTCTGCATGGCTTATTCCCCCACCATTTCTGTATTGGCCGCACCGGGTGGGACCATCGGATAGACTTTTTGTTGCGCGTCGATACGCACGTGGATCAGCGCCGGGCCAGGGCGGGAAATCGCCTCCTGCAGGGCGGCGTGCGCATCGGCTTCGGCATTCAAATCGCAAGTGTGCAGACCAAACCCGGCGGCAATCTGCATAAAATTAATCATCCCCGGATAGGTCGCCGCAAAGACGCCCTGCTTGTAAAACAGACTCTGCTGTTGGTGTACCAGCCCCAGCGCTTCGTTATTCATCAGAATAATTTTCACGTCTAACTGGTTTTCCGCCGCGGTCGCCATCTCCTGAATATTCATCATCAGGCTGCCATCGCCGGAGAAGCAGATCACTTTGCGATCCGGGTTGGCCAGCGCCGCCCCCACCGCCGCAGGCAGGCCAAAGCCCATGGTGCCCAGGCCGCCAGAGGTGAGCCACTGACGGGGACGGTTCAATGGATAGGCTTGCGCAGTCCACATCTGATGCTGGCCCACGTCGGTGGTGATAATGGCGCTGTCGTCCACGCAGGCGGCCACGGCATTGATCAGGCCATAGTGGCTCAGCGGATCGCCGCCGGTTGGGATGGCACCCGGGAACTCCTGTTGTAAATCGGCCACCAGCTGGTGCCACTCCGCACGCGGGGCCGCCTCAATTTGCGGCGTCAACTGGGCCAGCACCTCACCCACATCCCCCTGAATGGCCACGTGCGGCTGCTTAATTTTACCCAGCTCGGCGCGGTCGATATCCACGTGAATGATTTTCGCGTTCGGGCAGAACTGCTCGGTTTTACCAATCGCCCGGTCATCAAAACGGGCCCCGAGCACAATCAGTAAATCCGCCTCTTGCAGGATGTAGTTGGTACTGCGCGCGCCGTGCATCCCCAGCATGCCCAGCGACAGCGGGTGCGCTTTTGGCAACATACCCAGCGCCATCAGCGTCATGGTGGTGGGTAATTGCGCCTTTTCGGCCAGCTCGCGCACCGCCTCCGGCGCGTTGATCACCCCGCCGCCCAGATAGAGTACCGGGCGTTTGGCGGCGTTAATCATGGCCGCGGCATCACGCACGCTCTCTGCGCTGAATTCTGGCGCAGGGGCGCGATCGCCCGGCTCTGGCAGGACATCGATGTCGATCTCTGCGGTCTGGACATCCTTAGGAATGTCTATCCACACCGGGCCTGGGCGGCCGGACTGCGCAATGCGGAACGCATCGCTGATAACCTGTGGAAGCTCGGCGATATCGCGAACTAAGTAGTTATGTTTGGTGATGGGGATAGAGATGCCGTAGGTATCTACCTCCTGAAAGGCGTCGGTGCCGATCATGGACGAGGGGACCTGGCCAGTAATGCAGATCAGGGGGATAGAATCGAGACGCGCATCGGCGATGGCGGTGACCAGGTTAGTGGCCCCCGGGCCGCTACAGGCCATACAGACCGCCGGTTTACCCTGGGTACGCGCCATGCCCTGGGCGATAAAACCCGCACCCTGTTCGTGGCGTGCCAGCACGTGGCGGATTTTGCTGCTCTGGCTTAACGCATCATACAGCGGGAGTACCGTGCCGCCAGGGATACCCGCTACCGTGGTGATGCCCTGCCGTTCCAGTAAATGAACGATTAACTGCGCGCCCGTAAAACGCGTCTTGTTGGATGTTGTGCCCGAACTTGCCATGCTCCAGTCCTTTTATTCTGATCTGAGCCGACTTTCCGGGAGAGGGTCGCTAAAACGAAAAACCCCGCCCGGTTTGCGCCGGCGGGGTTTTGGATTCGTGTGTTGATCCAGTCCCTACGGCGCATTGCCGACGACGACCACCACACGCACGACGACCACTGCGGCGGGTTGCGCAGTTTTTAGTAGGGTCGCGGTGAACAGGGATGGAGTCATGAGGAACCTGTGTTTGGAATCATTGATAGAATTTATACAACCACAGGTTTTAAGGCGTGACAATGGAAAAATAGATATCCGCATAAAAATGCGTCAGGGATCACGTTTCGTTTGTTGCGCCGTGAAAACAAAAAACCCCGCCTAAGCGAGGTTTTTATCAGGGTTTTGCGGTTGGTTTCCGCAGAACACACTGTGTTACGTCAACGGCAAAAGTATACGCGATCGAAGACGAACGCGCAATTTCTGGCACGGATTTTGACGTTTTTGAGTATGGACCGCCTTCTGATTTTTGTCCATAAAATACTGTTCATACATACAGTATTTATCTATACTGAGTCTGTTCGCAGTGAGCGAGGGGGCCGCAGTTCTACCGGCGCAACGACGTCCTGGCTGAAACGGGTGGTGCCGTCAGTGCCTTAACCCCCTGAAGTGAGCACACTGTGTTACGTCAATCCAGGTGCTGGTAACAGGCGGCGGAAAGGTACGCCAGCATCGTGCTCCTTTTTACCAAAAGGAGACGCGTATGAGCGTAGTGGATATGGTTGTACTTATCCTCAAACTCATTGTTGCAGCACTGCAACTGCTTGATGCTGTCCTGAAATACACTCGGTAATTCAGGTTCAAGTCGCACCTGAGAGGGGCGGGAAACCGCCCCTCTTTAATAACGAGGGAATGCTATGTCGCGTCTGTTAATTGAGCCTGTCACCCCGGACGAACCGGGATATATCGCCCTGAAGGCGGAGAGTATTGCGCTACGTTTCAATATGCTGCGCAGGCTGGAAGAGAACTGGCAGCGGGGTGAGAATCGCTTTAACGCACCGGGCGAAAAGCTGCTGGGTGCGTTTCTTAACGGCAAGTTGGTGGGCGTGTGCGGCTTAAACCGCGATCCCTTTAGCCAGCAGCCCCGTGCGGGGCGTATTCGCCACCTTTACGTCAGCGAGAAGTGCCGGGGGCTGGGTATCGGGAAGCAGCTTTTGACCGTCGTAATGGCCGATGCCAGCATCTGGTTTGATTTTCTGAATACCCATGCACCGGACACCGCGTACGGATTTTATCATCGGGCTGGTTTTACGCTGGTCTGCGACGAACCCCGGGTGACGCACCGCCTTTTCTGTGCGGTATAACCGCCTGGCAGGCTCAGGGTGTGAATGTTACAGTTAGATGACAATTCATCACCCGATACGCTATGACCCTCACCGTTTTCTGCATTCTGTTGTTTGCCGCTCTGCTGCATGCCAGCTGGAATGCCATCGTCAAAGCCGGAACGGACAAACTCTACTCCGCGATCGGCGTGAGCGGCTCTGCCGCGCTTATCGCTCTGGTAATACTCCCTTTCTCTCCGCAACCCTCTGCTGCCAGCTGGCCGTTTTTGGTCGTCTCTTGCGCGCTGCAGGTGGTGTACACGGTGTTGGTAGCCAAGACCTATCAGGTCTCTGATATGAGCCAGACCTACCCGCTTATGCGCGGCACGGCGCCGCTGCTGGTGGCGCTAATCAGCGTGCTGGCGCTGAGGGATAGCCTCTCAGGGCTGGCCTGGTCCGGCATCGGGGTGATCTGCCTGTCGATTCTTGCCATGGCGATGAACGGTCGCATGCGGTCGCGTACAGGGATCGGGCTGGCGTTGCTGAATGCCTGTTTTATTGCCGGTTACACCCTGGTGGACGGCACCGGCGTGCGTCTGTCTGATACCGCGCTGGGCTATACGCTCTGGACCTTTCTGATGAACGGCTTCTGCCTGCTCGCCTGGGCGATGGTGGCCCGCCGCCGGGAAGCCACCCGTTATCTGTGCCTGCACTGGAAAAAAGGGTTGCTCGGTGGCGTGGGCACGCTGGGATCCTACGGTCTGGCGTTATGGGCGATGACCCAGGCACCGCTTGCCGTCGTTGCTGCCCTGCGCGAAACCTCGATACTCTTCGGGGCGCTTATCGCCTTTGTGCTTTTAAAAGAAAAGGTTGCCGGTTTACGCATCGCTGCGGCGCTGGGTATAGCAGGCGGAGCCATGCTGCTTCGCCTGGCATAAATTCATGGCAACATTCGTTGCCGCCCATGTTTACAAATCCTGCCTGACCCGGTTTTTCCATTCCTTATCGCAATGCTTAAATTGTCATCTCATTGTGGTAGATTCCTCGCGCATTTATGGGAATGCGCAGTCACTTATTCTTTCTTTTATCTTTAAGCAAACATATTCAGCGACATGAAAAAGCAACGGAACGTTAATTTATTGTTGATGCTGGTGTTACTGGTGGCCGTCGGGCAGATGGCGCAAACCATCTACATACCGGCGATTGCCGATATGGCAAAGGAACTGAATGTCCGCGAGGGCGCAGTACAGAGCGTAATGGCGGCCTACCTGCTGACCTATGGCGTATCGCAGCTCTTCTACGGGCCGCTCTCTGATCGGGTCGGGCGTCGTCCGGTGATCCTGGTGGGCATGACCATTTTTATGGTCGCGACCGTGATAGCGATCGCGACCCATAGCCTGACCGTCCTGATCGCCGCCAGCGCCCTGCAGGGTGTCGGAACCGGCGTCGGTGGAGTGATGGCGCGCACCTTACCGCGCGATATGTATCAGGGCACCCAGCTACGTCATGCTAACAGCCTGCTGAATATGGGCATTCTGGTCAGTCCGCTACTGGCACCGCTGATTGGCGGCCTGCTGGATACGGTGTGGTCCTGGCGCGCCTGCTACGCCTTCTTGCTGGTGCTGTGCGTGATAGTCACCTTCAGCATGGCGCGCTGGATGCCGGAAACGCGTCCAGTGGATGCGCCACGCACCAAACTTCTCACCAGCTATAAGACGCTGTTCGGCAACGGCGCGTTTACTTGCTATCTGCTGATGCTGATCGGTGGCCTGGCGGGTATCGCGGTGTTTGAAGCCTGTTCCGGGGTGCTGCTGGGTGCGGGGCTTGGCCTGAGCAGCATGTTGGTAAGTATTCTGTTTATTTTGCCGATCCCGGCGGCGTTCTTCGGCGCCTGGTTCGCGGGTCGCCCCAACAAGCGTTTCTCCACGCTGATGTGGCAGTCCGTTATCAGCTGTCTGCTGGCGGGGCTGATGATGTGGATCCCAGGGCTGTTTGGCGTGATGACCGTCTGGACGCTACTCATCCCGGCGGCGCTGTTCTTCTTCGGGGCGGGAATGCTGTTCCCGCTCGCCACCAGCGGCGCGATGGAGCCGTTTCCGTTTCTGGCAGGCACCGCCGGCGCGCTGGTCGGCGGCTTGCAGAACATCGGTTCTGGCGTGCTGGCCTGGCTTTCCGCCATGATGCCGCAAACCGGACAGGCTAGTTTAGGTTTGCTGATGACGCTGATGGGGCTGCTGATTTTGCTGTGCTGGCTGCCGCTGGCGTCGCGCGTGCCGCATCACGAGCAGCCGGTTTAACCCCATGATGGCCCGACTTCTCGTCGGGCTTTTCACAGCGCGGGGCTATCATCGTTTGCAATAACGGCTCTGATGAGGGTCGCCACGCCCCCTCTTCTCCGTCGTAGAATTGATTATCCGCATTTATGGCATAGGGTATTTTTGCCTTTTGCAGTTCACAGGCCATAAAGGTAGCAAAGGCCAGCTGCGAGGCCGTCGGCGTAGAGTTGATGGTCTCCCCTACCGTCCAGCCCCCTACCCAGCTGCTGTGCCCGGTTTTTTGCTGCCAGCGCAGGGCCGCGCTTATCCGCCCATGAATCGCCGCCTTTTCGGCCGCCGTGCCGGAGGTCCAGGGGTATTTGCCGTTACTCTTCAGCGGCCCCCAGGGAAAGATGTGCCACTCTGCCAGTACATAGCCCTGGCTGTGGGCCGGTAATTTCAGGCCGGGAAGATCCTCAGGCGCGGCCCGCAGACGCGGGGCGATAAAAATCATCCGCTGCGGGTCGATGCCATGAATGGCTTTGATGGTTTTTTCGTAGACACGATTAAGCGCAGTGAGGTTATGGTTGAGCTTTTCGGCAGGCTCATAAATCAGATCAAAACCCAGCAGCGGAGAACTCTGGCCGAAATAGCGGGCTACCGCTATCCACCAGTTCACTACCGCTTTCTCATTTTCCGGCTTGGGGTCGCTTTTCCAGGCATCCACCTGATAAGTGATAATCGGGATCACGCCGTACTGCTCGCACGCCTCCACCAGCTTACGCAGATGAATCAGCCGCGCCTCGGTGGGTGCCCCTGCAACGCGGATACGCACATGGCTTAGTCCTTTAGCGTGAAAGTCACGCACCACCAGCGGGTCAAATTCGCGTATACCACGCTCGGTACGCGCCCAGTCAACATCCATTCCCACGCCCAACTGCTGAGCATAACGTGCCGCCGTCAGCGGCGGCTCCGCGGCGGCGGCCCAGCCAGAAGCGCACAATAAGAGGGTGGCCATTAAGGGTCTTAACACGATCAACCTTGCGAAAAAATCGAAAGTAATAAGCCGTATTTAGCACGCTTTTTGCCATTTCGTGTAGAGTCAGAATGAACTAATTTCTGAGACAGATTATGAATAACGACGCCGTTAACACGCTGACCGCCAAATTCCCCCTGGTTGCCGATCTGATCGCCCTAAAAGAGCTCACCTGGCTTAACCCGCGCGCCACAACCCTTGCGCAAGGCTTGCCTTATGTCGGGCTGACCCAGGACGACGTCAACGACGCGCATGCCCGCCTTTGCCGCTTCGCGCCATATCTGGCGAAAGCCTTCCCGGAAACGGCAGCAGCGGGCGGAATTATCGAATCCGAGCTGGTCGCGATCCCGGCGATGCAAACGCGGCTGGCGAGCGAAACGGGTGTCGGGATCCCCGGCACGCTGCTGCTAAAAAAAGACAGCCATCTGCCCATCTCCGGCTCCATTAAAGCCCGCGGCGGCATCTATGAGGTGCTGACGCATGCGGAAAAACTGGCGCTGGAAGCAGGCTTGCTGAACCTCAATGACGACTACAGCATCTTGCTGGAGCCCCGCTTTAAGGCGTTCTTTAGTCAGTACAGCATTGCGGTGGGCTCCACCGGCAACCTCGGGATGTCCATCGGCATGATGAGCGCCCGCCTCGGTTTTAAGGTGACGGTGCATATGTCTGCCGATGCCCGCGAATGGAAGAAAGCCAAACTACGCAGCCACGGCGTGATCGTTGTGGAATATGAGCAGGACTACGGCGTGGCGGTTGAACAGGGACGAAAAGCGGCCGAAAACGACCCAAACTGTTTCTTTATTGACGATGAAAACTCCCGCACCCTGTTCCTGGGCTATGCGGTAGCGGGCGAGCGCCTGAAGGCCCAGTTTGCCGAACAGGGCCGCGTGGTCGATGCTCAACATCCGCTGTATGTTTACCTGCCGTGCGGCGTTGGCGGGGGCCCCGGCGGCGTGGCGTTTGGTCTGAAGCTGGCTTTTGGTGATAACGTCCACTGCTTCTTCGCCGAGCCGACGCACTCCCCGTGCATGCTGCTGGGGGTCTACACCGGACTGCACGACGACATTGCGGTGCAGGATCTCGGTATCGATAACGTGACGGCGGCAGACGGACTGGCGGTAGGTCGGGCCTCTGGCTTCGTAGGGCGCGCGATGGAGCGGTTACTGGACGGATTCTATACCCTGTCCGATCAGAGCATGTATGACATGCTCGGCTGGCTGGCGCAGGCGGAAAATATTCGTCTGGAGCCGTCGGCGCTGGCGGGTATGGCCGGCCCGGTGCGTTTCAAAGCCGATGCACAGGCCACCCATCTGGTCTGGGCGACTGGCGGCGGCATGGTCCCGGAAGAGGAGATGGCGACATATCTGGCTAAAGGGAAAAAATAACCTCCAGGTGCGTCACCGCAAACAGCAGAGAGAGCGACAGCACCGCAAGCGCGATCAAGAGTTTATCCCGGACGGCTTTCGGCTGTACGAATTCATCCTGCGTGACGTCCATCAGGTTACGGCTGCGGGTATAACGCCATAACATAAGGGCCACCAGCGCCAGCACCACCAGTGAGATCCAGAACGGCAGGCCGGTACGGTGCCAGTTGTGTTTAATCGCCAGCGCAATCAGAGCGCCGTACCCCAGCAGCGTTCGCAGCCAGGCGAGTGATGTCCGCTCCGGCTGCAGGCCGGGGTCCGCTTCGCGTCGCGCTTTGCGGCTATCCGCCATAGAAAACCAGCACCATCACGACGCCTGCCACCGTCAGCAGAATCGCGCTGATGATGAATAACCCGCGCGTATAGGGCAGATCCTGCTTGAGTCGCATCGCCTTCTCATTACGCAGCCAGCGCAGGTAGCCGTAGATGGCCAGCACGCCCGCGAGCAGGCACAGCAGCAGCGCCAGCACTTCACGGATCAGCGGCGTGGCAAAATCAGGCGCCAGCTGGTCAAGACCCACCCCGGCGGCCAGAAAGCCCAGTGCGGTACGGATCCACGCTAAGAAAGTGCGTTCATTAGCCAGAGAGAAGCGGTAGTCCGGCGCTTCGCCGAGGCGGGAAATTTTCATCAAGAGTCCTTGTCGTGCTACGGCCTGGCTTCAGCATAGCCTAATGCGGGCAGCGTTGTTAACCCGCTCCCCAGAACAGCACCGCCAGTAGCTGCGGGGTGATAATGCGCAGGAACATCACCAGCGGATAGACCGTGGCGTAAGACAGCGCCGCCGCGCCGCTGGTGGCATGCAGGTTGTTAGCAAAGGCCAGCGCAGGGGGATCGGTCATGGAGCCAGCCAACATACCGCAGACCGTCAGGTAGTTCATTCTGGCGAACATTCGCGCCAGGATCCCCATGGTGAGAAGCGGGATAGCCGTGATAACGATCCCGTAGCCAATCCAGCTCATCCCTTCGCCCTTGACCAGGGTAGCGATAAAATCCCCACCGGATTTCAGCCCGACCACGGCCAGAAAGAGCACGATCCCCAGCTCGCGCAGCGCCAGGTTGGCGCTCGGCGGCATAAACCAGTAAAGCTTGCCGATACAACCGATGCGCCCGAGGATCAGCGCCATAATCAGCGGCCCGCCCGCCAGCCCCAGCTTGAGCGCTACCGGGAAGCCCGGCACGTACAGCGGAATGGAGCCCAGCAGCACGCCCAGGCCAATACCGATAAAGACCGGTAGCATCTGTACCTGCTGCAGTTTTTGCTGGGCGTTGCCCACCATATCCGCCACGGCATCGATAGAGGATGGGCGCCCAACCAGGTTGAGGATATCCCCAAACTGCAGGCTGGCGTCCTGGCTGGCAACCAGCTCAACCCCGGCGCGATTAAGCCGCGAGATCACCACGTCATACCGCTCTTTTACCTGCAGATCGCGGATTTTCTTTCCAAGAACATGCTCGTTGGTGACGACGACGCGCTCTACGCGCATATCGGTGCCGCGGGTGGAAAGCGAGGTATCGACCTCCTTGCCAATGACCAGCTGCGCATTGTGCAGATCGTCAGGCTGACCAACCAGGTGCAGCAAATCTCCGGTATGGATCACCGTGCCCGGTGACGGCACCATCAGTATCTCTTCCCGCTTCAGGCGCGAGCAGACCACATTTACGCTGTTCAGAATCGGCACATCCTGAATCGCCAGCTTATTGAGATTGGGGTTGTCGACACGAATATTGATGGTTTTGATGGGCATATGGCCGTTGGTATGCGCGGTTTCGTGCGCCTTCGCCTCCTCTTCGACGTTGATACGAAACAGCACCCGTACCAGCCACATAGAGAGCAGAATACCGCAGATGCCAAACGGATAAGCCATGGCGTAACTCATCCCCATCTGGTCGACAATGCCGGGCTCGATCCCCAAATCACGCAGAATTTGCTGGCCCGCCCCGAGCGCCGGCGTATTGGTGACCGCGCCGGAGAAAATACCCAGTACCACCGGCAGAGGGATAGCAAAGATTTTGTGCAGTATGGCGGTAACCAGCCCGCCCATCACCACGATACCAAGGGCAAAGAGGTTTAGCCGTAGCCCGGAGACGCGCAGGGAGGCGAAAAATCCCGGACCGACCTGAATACCGATGGTGTAGACGAAGAGGATCAGGCCGAACTCCTGGATGAAGTGGAGCATATCGGCGCTGAGCACCAGGCCAAACTGGTCGGCAAAATGGCCAACAAAAATGCCGCCGAACAGGACCCCGCCAATCCCAAACCCGACGCCACGGATTTTGATGTTGCCAATCCACAGTCCTACTACTGCGACCAGGGCCAACACGCTGACGGTTAACGCGATATCACTCATGATCCACTCCCTGTGCATAACCTTAGTTATGGTGGGGATTCTCTCAGAGCCGGTGGCGGTTGTATGGGCGATGGCGCACAAAAAAACCGAAGGTAAAAGCAAAACGGTCACCCGAAGGTGACCGTTTTTAGTGTTTGCGCCCTCCCCCTGTGGGAGAAGGCATCAGCCCGCATACTGTTAGCTGTTTAACGCAGGGCGTTCGCTAATGGCGATACGCTGCGGAGCGATTGCTTCCGGCACGTTGCGGGTCAGGTCGATATGCAGCAGACCGTTGGTATAGGTCGCACCAGAGACTTCCATATGGTCCGCCAGCGTAAAGCTCAGGCTGAACGGCTGCGTCACCAGACCCTGATGCAGCCACTTCGTCTCGGTTTCTTGTTTTTCCGGGGTACCTTTCACCGTCAGGCGCGTTCCTTCAAGCTGGATATCCAGATCGTCCTGGCGGAATCCGGCTACCGCAAGGGTGATGCGATAGTGGTTATCGTCGCTTTTTTCGATATTGTACGGCGGAAATGTCTGTTGCTCGGTGGTGCTTTGCAGGGCGTTAGCCAGTTTGTCAAAACCAATCCACTGACGCAGCAGGGGGGATAAATCGTAGTTACGCATACTAAATCTCCTTCTGAGAAGCGAGTTCGGCACAGTCTAATTTTGTGCGCAGTTGTTCCTGCAAATCCTTACGGATTCGCCTATGCTCCCGGTTCGGCAAGCAATTCTGAGTGGGCCGCGATGGCGACCCGTCTAATTAGTTGATTTCGATACGACGCGGTTTTTTCTCTTCCGGAATCACACGTTCCAGTTCGATAAACAGCAGGCCGTTGACCAGATTTGCGCCTTTAACGTGAATGTTCTCAGCAAGCTGGAACTTGCGTTCAAAGTTACGCTCGGCGATGCCCTGATAGAGGTAGGTACGCTCTTTCTGTTCGGCCGCATGCGAGCCTTTCACCAGCAGCAGATTATCCTGGGCGGTGATCTCCAGTTCGCTCTCTGCAAAACCGGCGACGGCAATGGCGATGCGGTAGTGGTTTTCGTCAACCAGTTCAACATTGTAAGGAGGGTAGCCGTTGCTCTGGCTCTGGTTATTTTCTAAATGGTTGAACAGGCGGTCAAAACCAATTGCAGAACGGTATAGCGGGGAGAGATCGAAATTACGCATAAGTTAAAACTCCTGAAATCAGCGAGAAATTGTAGCCTTCCACCATGGACAGGCTGCGGTATCCCAAACACCCATCAGGCGCGTTTGTTCATGGACACATCTCTAAAATGGGTCTGATTTCGATCATTTCAAGCGGATCCTGAACAGTTTTTTTTGCACTTTACTGTCACTGGCTTAGACTGGGATGGCAGCACAAAGGGTTAAATTGCGATGGCTGCCACAGAGCGGCGCTTTTCAACTGTTCAATTTGCATATGGCCCGTTATAAACCGGGTTGCTGGTTCATATCGCGCCATTGATGATGACAAACTGATGATGAAAAATGTTCTGATAAAGTTGACGACGTTCAGCGCGGTGGTGTTGCTTTGCGGATGTTCAAGCGTGATGTCGCACACCGGCGGTAAAGAAGGGACCTATCCCGGCACGCGAGCCAGTGCCACAATGTTGTCAGATGATGACACCAACTGGGGCACCAAATCTCTGGTGATTCTGGATATGCCATTTACGGCGGTATTCGATACGCTTCTGCTGCCCTGGGATTTCTTCCGTACGGACAGCTCCGTGCGCTCGCGCGTTGAAAAAAGCGAGCAGGAGACGCTGGCCACCAACTCGGTTATTCCCCCTGCGGCCATGCCCGTGCGCTGATCAGCGCCCGGTTTCAGTGATCCACAGCTGGCGGAAGCCCTCCGCCTCTTCCATCCAGGCGATATAATGCCCATTCGGTGAAAAGACCACGGCATCCGCAGAAGGCGGATTGCCGTGATCGGACGTCAAAAACGTCACGCTCCCCGTCGCCGCATCGCAGTATGCAAGACGATTTTCCAGTACAAATCCCAGCCCGTTGCCGGACGGGTGCCAGTTGAAGGCCGACTGAATATCGCTGCGGTTAGCGGTTAACTGGCGCGGCTCGCCGCCCTCGGGTGAGAGAAGCCAGAGTTGCACCACTCCCTGGTTATCGCGCATTAAAAAGGCAATCTGCGTACCTTGCGGATTGCTACGCACCCAGTGGCGCGGCGCGTTCACAAGCCCCGGGTACGCGTTCTGATGCGTAAAGGTTAACCGACGCTGCACCACGCCCGCCGGAGGTGCCGGCAGGGTCTCTGGCGTACCCTGTAGCGGTGCATCCCCGGCGTGCTTCCAGCCCTGCTCATCTTTCGGTAAATCAATAATAAAGAGCTCCGGCACCTTGTCGCCTTTCTCAGACAGGGTATCGCCAATAAACGCCAGCGCATGGTTCCCAACCCAGCCCTCTTCATAGGCGCGATTGATCGCATCGCTGCCTGGCGGCGGGTTCGGCGTCGTGCGAGTGACCAGCACGCTCCAGAAGGTGCCCGCATATTCCCGGGGATGCGTAGCCGGTGGGTTCACGGGACCGAAAGGCGCGGCGACCCCCACGTTGCGCAAATCAAGCGCTGGGTCGCGCTCGTGCAGAACATGGTCGTTATAGGTGAAGCTGACGAACTGCCCGTTCGGGCTAAAGACATGGACATGGCTGCCGCCGCGCAGTGCGCCGGGCGTGTAGGGGGCGGTGATATCCATCGCATCGAGATTAACCACCCGATCATTGTGCGCAACCACGCCCTGGCGATGGTGGAAATCGTACTGCCAGTCGGCATCCGGGTTTTCCGGGCCATGGATAAAGACATATTTGTCTTCTGCAGGATGAACGGTCACCACCCCGGCATGCGCGCCGTTTGTGGCGCGATAAATCACCTCAACCTCGCCCGTACTGATATTTACCCGCTCGATGGTTTCACCGGTGAACGATGCGCCGGATGGGCGTACGTCAAAGGCCAGCCACTGGCTATCTGGCGTCCAGGTGTTGATATTGGTGAGCTGGTGATGGCGGGAAGCGAAGGTGACTTGTTTCATGAACGAATAAACTCTGAAGCGACAGTTGCGCTTCAGAGTAATGGATCTGCCGGAAAATGACTACGCGTCCAGCTCAGGGATGGGGGTTACCAGACGCTTATTGCTAGCCCAACCCGAAACATTTTCCAGCACTAACCGGGACATCGCCTCTCTGGTGCTCCAGGTCGCGCTGGCCATATGTGGCGTCACCACCACGTTAGCGCGCTGGAGCAACGCTTGCGGAACGTCCGGCTCGCGACTGAACACATCCAGTCCGGCCCCGGCGATGGTGCCCTGTTCAATCGCGTTAATCAGCGCGGGCTCATCCACTACGCTACCACGCGAAATGTTGATCAATATTCCTTTCTCACCCAGCGCCGCGAGAACCCGGCCATCAATCAGCGCCTGGTTTTTTGCACTACCCGGCGTACATATCATCAAGAAATCACTTTCTGCCGCCAGGGAGGCAATGTCCTCAATTCGGGTATAATTTAGCCCCGGGATAACTTTGCTATCGCTATAAGCAATTTGCATGGCAAAGCCTTCACAACGTTGTGCGATGGCCTGGCCAATTCTCCCCATACCCACAATGCCGACTCGCGCCCCCGAGACCTTGTGTGTCCACGGATATCCTCCCTGATGCCAGCTTCCCGCCTCAATAAACTTCTGAGCAGAAACGATCTGACGCGATGTCGCCAGCATGAGCCCCATCGCCAAATCGGCAACATCGTCCGTTAACACGCCCGGCGTATGGCTGACGGCCACATGATGATCCGCCGCAGCCGCCACATCGACACCGTCGTATCCCACGCCAAAAACAGCAATCAGTTCCAGAGAAGGCAGGCTTGCGATCAACTGGCGCGTGACGACGGCCTCACCGTTAGTAATCATCACGGTAAATTGTCCGGCCAGGTCCGCGAATGCCTCCTCGCTAAGCGCCGCATATTCATAAACGTCGTAACGTTTTTCCAGTTCTGCCGTTAGCTGGTCAGGCAGGGAGGCTTGTTTCAAAACTTTCAATTTCATCGTTATCCGTTCACTTATAAAGAAGAGGAGGCTGACTGCTTGAGCGATGTGCTTTTACCCGGGCGAGAGACGGCGATACCGATAATCCCCCCTAGTATCAGCGCAATGGCCACAATCAGCAGGCCGTAGTGATAGCTGTTGGTCAGATCCTTAATCTTGCCTAAAACAGGCGGCAGGCCTAATCCAACGAAATTGGCAATCGTATTAATAAATGCAATAGAGGCAGCCGCGGCAACGCCGGCCAGTTTTTCTGTTGTCACTGCCCAGAAAACAGGGGTTAGGGCAAAGTTAAAACCGACCGTCAGCACCAGCAGAATATAGGAGACCAGCAGGTTACCCGAATAAATAGCGGCCCCGAGCGATATTCCGGCGAGAATTAAAGGTAACCCCATATGTAAGGATCGCTCTTTCGTTACATCGGAATGGCGACCATTCAAATACATAAACAGGCAGGCAAAAATAAACGGCACCGCAGAGAGCAAGCTGATTACAAAATTACTTTGCTCGCTGGCAATACTTTTAAGAATCAGCGGTAAAAATAGCGTAATACCGATAGAGCCGAAGGCCTGTAAAAACCAAACCAGACTCAGTAACAGCACCACTTTGTTTTTTAGCGCGCTCAGCCAGGAGTGGTTTTCATTCACCGTCACACTTCGGTTATCTTCCGCTAACTGAGCAATTAACCACTCCTTTTCAGACCCCGATAACCAGTGGGCTTTCTCAGGCGTAGAGGGCAGTAACCCTAAAACCATCACCCCCAGGATAATGGCCGGAATGCCTTCAATGGCGAACAACCAACGCCAGCCGGCGATGTCAGCAATGCCGTGCATATTGAGAATGGATCCCGAGATAGGCAGGCCGATGATGGAGGCCAGTACGGAGCCCATATAGAAGAATGACATCGCGCGGGCGCGGTTGCTCTTAGGGAACCAGCAGGAGATATAGTAAATAATACCGGGCGTAAACCCTGCCTCCGCCATGCCCAACAGAAAACGCATGACATAGAGCTGAGTAGGTGTTTGTACCAGCGACATCCCGGCGCTGATAATACCCCAGGTGATCATTATCCTGGCGATCCAGATACGCGCCCCGACGCGCGTCATAATAATGTTACTGGGAATTTCAAAAATAATGTAGGAGATATAGAACATGCCCACGCCAAGGCCATACATACTGGCTGTGAGACCTAAATCCGCATTCATTTGTAAGGCGGCAATAGAAATATTCGTTTTATCAAGATTGGCGACAAAATAACAAATGATGACGAAGGGAATTATTTTGCTATTTAGTTTTTTGAGTGTAGAAGTATAGAGTGCAATGCTCATCGATTATTACCTCTTCATCTTGCCCTCTTCAGGCCAAATCGCGGCCATCAGAAGGCAAAGATTGATATAGAGAAACGCATTAACTTATTAGGGAGTTACCATTCGGCAACCGCACCATCTTCCTGACGCCACAGAGGATTGCGCCAGTCTGCGCTATTTCGGCTTAATTCGCTGACCCGCGCCTCATCTATTTCTACGCCAAGCCCAGGCTTCATTAACGGTTTGAAGAAGCCGCCTTCCATGTTGAAATCTTCTTTATTTTTCACAAAGTCGAGCAGCTCCGCGCCCTTGTTATAGTGAATCCCCATGCTCTGCTCCTGGAACACGGCATTGCGGGAGACAAAGTCCACGTGCAGACAGGCTGCCAGCGCAATCGGCCCCAGCGGGCAGTGCGGAGCCAGCGCCACGTCGTAGGCTTCTGCCATACCGGCGATTTTGTAGCATTCGGTGATGCCCCCCGCGTGGGAGAGATCCGGCTGCAGGATCGCGATTCCGCCCGCCTCCAGTACGCGTTTAAACTCGAAGCGCGAGAACATACGTTCCCCTGCAGCGATAGGAATAGCGGTTTGCGCCGCCAGCCGTGGATAATATTCTGCCTGCTCCGCCAGCACCGGCTCTTCAATAAAGAGCGGGCGGTACGGCTCCAGCTCTTTAATTAATATTTTCGCCATTGGCGCGCTGACGCGGCCGTGGAAGTCCAGACCAAACTCAATGTCGTTGCCAAAGGCTTCGCGGATCTGCGCCACGGTGTTTACCGCCCGGTCTACCGCACGTGAATTGTCGATGACTCCCATCTCTTCACAGCCGTTGAGCTTGAAGGTATCAAAACCAATCCCGCGCAGCTTTCTGATGCCATCAATGACTTCGGCAGGACGGTCGCCGCCCACCCAGCTGTAGGCCTTAATTTTGTCGCGCACCAGGCCGCCCATCAGCTGCCAGACCGGAGCGTTCAGCACTTTCCCTTTGATATCCCATAGCGCCTGGTCGATACCGGCGATGGCGCTCATCAGAATGGGGCCGCCGCGATAGAAGCCCCCGCGGTACATCACTTGCCACAGATCGTTAATGCGCGCGGGATCCTGACCAATCAGGTATTCACCCAGCTCGTGCACAGCGGCCTCGACGGTGCGCACACGGCCCTCAATCACCGGCTCGCCCCAGCCCACTACCCCTTCGTCGGTTTCGATTTTCAGGAACATCCAGCGCGGCGGTAAACGGTACGTGGTGAGTTTAGTTATTTTCATTTCACTGCCTCTCGATACGCTTTCACAAATGCTGCCGCCTGCTGTGCGGTGCGCTCTACGGTCTGTCCGGCGCGATAGAGATCGCTACCCAGCCCGGCGCCTGCACAGCCAGCTTTCATCCACTGCGCCAGGTTTTCTGGCGTCACGCCGCCTACGGCCAGGACCGGTACGCTGGCGGGTAAGACCGCTTTCAGCGCCTTGATGTATTCCGGGCCAAAAGCCGATGACGGGAAAATTTTCAGCGCCTGCGCGCCCGCATCGAGAGCGGTAAAGGCTTCGGTTGCCGTTGCACATCCCGGGCAGACGGTCATGCCGTAGCCCACCGCGCGGCGGATCACCTCGGGGTTGATGTTGGGCGTGACGATAAGTTTGCAGCCCATTTTCGCCAGCCTGTCGACCTGCTCCGGCTGTAGCACCGTGCCTGCGCCAATCAGCGCGTTATCACCAAACGCATCGACGACGGCCGGGATGCTCTTTTCCCACTCCGGGGAGTTGAGCGGGATTTCCACCGCGTCGAACCCGGCCTCAATCACCGCGCCTACGTGCGCCAGCGCCTCGTCGGGGGTGATGCCGCGCAATATCGCGATAAGGGGAAGGTTAGTTTGCCACTGCATAAGCGATGCTCCTTATTCCAGCCTGAAATGCCGTGTCGCCCTCTACCACCGCCACGTCCCGGCCGATGGCGTGAAACGCCTGGCGATAACGTGAGCTCAGCGATGAGCCTGCGACCAGAGTAATGGCCTGCTGCCCGGCGAAGCGTTCACTCAGGCTGGCGACTTCGGCGCCAATCAGCAGGCCGGACAGAAACTCGCTGACCTGCTCGCGCGGGAGTTGTCCCAGCACGTGCGAGGCGCGAACCTCAAAAAGTTGCGGCAAAACGGCAGGAGAAGCGATCCCGCGCGCAAGCCCGGCGGCAAATGCCTCCGGCGAGGGGGCTTGCTCCGGCAAACCCGCCCCCACCAGCGAATGCTTAAGGAGCAAATGGTGTAATTCACCGGTCATCACGGTGCGAAAATCGTGGATCTGCTCTGCATCGGTTTGTACCCACTTGCAGTGGGTACCGGGCATAACGTAGACAGAAGAAGGAGAAAGCGTGCGCGCGCCGAGCAGCTGCGTCTCTTCGCCGCGCATGACGTTGTGGTTATCGTCGCGAGAGACGCACAAGCCGGGAATAATCCAGATCTTGTCGCCAACGGACGTTAACTGTTCGCCAATGGCGGAGAAACGAGCCGGTACGGGCAGATAAGGCGCAATTTTCCAGCCTACGTTACTGCCCACCATGCCCGCCATTACCACTGGCGTGGCGCCGTCGCGCCAGTTTTGTGTCACCTCTGCTAACACCGCCTCGGGGGATTTACCGTTCAGGCGCGTAACACCTGCTTCTGATTGCCTGCTTTCCAGGCACTGCTCACCCTGATAAAGCCAGGCGCGCAGATTGGTCGATCCCCAGTCAATAGCGATGTAGCGAGATGTCATGTGATTTCCTTTAACCTTCGTGTCGAGCTGGCGATCATCGTGAGTGCCGCCTGCTCTGCCGCATCGCCGTCCTGATGCCGTATCGCATCGAACAGCGCTTTATGTTCCTGGAGCGTTTTCGGCATGTTGGCCTCATCGCCCATCCAGGTCCGTTCAAATACCGCGCGCTGTAGCGAGCTGATCGCCACGCTAAGCTGCTGTAGCACCGGGTTATGCACCGACTGGAGCACCGCCTCGTGGTAGCGAATATCCGCTTCGTTGAAGGCGTCCCGATCCTGGTTATTGGCGATCATGTCGTTCAGCGCCGACTCAATCTGCGCCAGGTCGCCCGAGGTGGCGCGTTCGGCGGCCCAGCGGGCTATCGCCGGTTCTACGAGGTTTCGTACCTCGCTCATGGCACCAATCAGTCGCGGGTCATAATCGTTTTCCAGTACCCACTGCAGAACATCGGTATCGAGGTAGTTCCACTGACTACGTGGGGCGACAAAGGCTCCGCGATAACGCTTCATTTCAATTAGCCGCTTCGCCATCAGCGAGCGGAACACTTCCCGGATGATGTTGCGCGAGGTTTCAAACTCTTCGCATAGCTCCGCCTCTGCAGGAAGCGGCGAGCCGGGTACGTATTTGCCACCCACAATCTGGCTGCCCAGCGTGATGACAATGCGGTCGGTTTTATTGAGAGTCATGGAGGGTCCTTATGATTTTTGTGTCCATCACTACTTTACCGCGACCGCTGAATTCCGCCTCACTTTTGCAGTACAAACGTGATGCAATTCGTTAAGACCGTGGTTGCAATGTAGTACAATATGTTTATGTTGTACTACAATCTGGATCACAAAAAGAACAATTCGATAAGTTAAGGGCAAAAAAAAGCCCCGGTTGATAACCAGGGCCGATGTGTTTAGCCACGCTTAGTTCAGGACAAATTTCTCGATCGCGTAGGCAACGCCGTCTTCCAGGTTAGATTTGGTGACGAAATTGGCCACTTCTTTCACCGATGGGATCGCGTTATCCATCGCCACGCCCATGCCCGCATATTCGATCATCGCAATATCGTTTTCCTGATCGCCCAGGGTCATGATCTCTTCAGGCTTGATGCCCAGCGTATCGGCCAGCGATTTCACGCCGGTGCCTTTATTGACGCGTTTATCGAGGATTTCGAGGAAGTACGGCGCGCTCTTTAGCACAGTGTATTTCTCTTTTACCTCAGCCGGAATGCGGGCGATGGCTTTATCGAGAATGGCTGGCTCATCAATCATCATCACCTTCAGGAACTGCGTTTGCGGATCCATTTTTTCTGCTTCGCAGAATACCAGTGGAATAGTGGCGACATAGGATTCGTGTACGGTGTAGTAGCTGATATCGCGGTTGGCCGTGTAGAGCGTGTTGCGATCGAGCGCGTGGAAATGTGAACCCACCTCGCGGGAGAGTTTTTCGAGATAGAGGTAATCGTCATAATTCAACGCGGTCTGGGCGACGGTGCTGCCGTCGGCGGCCTTCTGGACCAGGGCGCCGTTATACGTAATGCAGTAATCACCCGGTTTATCCATGTGCAACTCTTTCAGGTAATTATGCACACCGGCATAGGGGCGACCGGTCGTCAGTACCACATTCACCCCTTTTGCACGGGCGGCGGCAATCGCATTTTTAACGGCTGGAGAGATGGTGTGATCTGGCAGCAGCAGCGTGCCGTCCATATCGATTGCAATGAGTTTGATGGCCATGGGATCCCCGGATTGAATGAGTCTGCACTCATGCTAACGCGATTCCGCTCAAAAAACACGGTAAGAAAGGGGATTGGATATGAGGAGGGGATTCCTCTTTTGCACAGGTTTACCCTCACCCTAACCCTCTCCCACAGGGAGAGGGAACCGTGCACCCTCTCCCTGTGGGAGAGGGCTGGGGTGAGGGGGATAACAGCTTAGATATCGATATTCGCCGCTTTCAGCGCGTTTTCTTCGATAAAGGCACGACGGGGTTCAACCGCATCGCCCATCAGGGTGGTGAACAGCTGATCCGCTGCAATCGCGTCTTTTACGGTAACGCGCAGCATACGGCGGCTTTCCGGATCCATAGTGGTTTCCCACAGCTGATCCGGGTTCATTTCGCCCAGGCCTTTATAACGCTGAATTGCCAGACCACGACGGGACTCTTTCACCAGCCACTCCAGCGCCTGCTCGAAGCTGGCAACCGGCTGACGGCGTTCGCCACGTTCGATGTAGGCATCGTCTTCGATCAGACCGCGCAGCTTTTCGCCGAGCGTGCAGAGGCGACGGTATTCCGGTCCGGTCACAAACTCGTGCTCCAGCGGATAGTCGGTATCCACACCGTGGGTACGCACGCGAACGATCGGCTCGAACAGCTGGTCAGCGTTCTGCTGAACATCGCATTTCCACAGGCTACCGTGCTGTTCGTTCTCGTTCAGCTCGCTTACCAGCGCGTTGACCCAGCGGCTGACCGTCTGCTCGCTGCTCAGATCGGCTTCGGTCAGCGTTGGCTGATACACCAGCTCTTTCAGCAGCGCTTTCGGATAACGACGCTCCATACGGCCAATCATCTTCTGCGCAGCGTTGAACTCGGACACCAGACGTTCCAGCGGCTCGCCGGCCAGGGCCGGAGCGCTGGCGTTCGCATGCAGCGTTGCGCCATCCAGAGCGATAGAGATCTGGTACTGATCCATCGCTTCGTCGTCTTTGATGTACTGTTCCTGTTTGCCTTTCTTCACTTTGTACAGCGGCGGCTGCGCAATGTAGACATGGCCACGTTCAACGATTTCCGGCATCTGACGATAGAAGAAGGTCAACAGCAGCGTACGGATGTGCGAGCCGTCGACGTCCGCATCGGTCATGATGATGATGCTGTGATAACGCAGCTTGTCCGGGTTGTATTCGTCGCGACCAATGCCGCAGCCGAGCGCGGTAATCAGCGTTGCCACTTCCTGCGAAGAGAGCATCTTGTCGAAACGCGCTTTCTCGACGTTGAGGATTTTCCCCTTCAACGGCAGGATCGCCTGGTTCTTACGGTTACGGCCCTGCTTCGCAGAACCGCCCGCGGAGTCCCCTTCCACCAGGTACAGTTCGGACAGCGCCGGGTCGCGCTCCTGACAGTCTGCCAGTTTGCCCGGCAGGCCTGCTAAGTCGAGTGCGCCTTTGCGGCGGGTCATTTCACGGGCTTTACGCGCCGCTTCACGGGCACGTGCCGCATCGATAATTTTGCCGACCACGATTTTCGCATCAGACGGGTTTTCTTGCAGGTAGTCGCTCAGCAGTTCGTTCATCTGCTGTTCAACCGCCGATTTCACCTCAGAGGAGACCAGCTTGTCTTTGGTCTGAGAGGAGAACTTCGGATCCGGCACCTTAACAGAGACCACGGCAATCAGGCCTTCACGAGCATCGTCGCCGGTGGCGCTGACTTTCGCTTTCTTGCTGTAGCCTTCTTTGTCCATGTAGGCGTTCAGGGTACGGGTCATCGCCGCGCGGAAGCCCGCCAGGTGCGTACCGCCGTCACGCTGTGGAATGTTGTTGGTGAAGCAGTAGATGTTTTCCTGGAAACCGTCGTTCCACTGCAGCGCCACTTCCACGCCGATACCGTCTTTTTCGGTAGAGAAGTAGAAGATATTCGGGTGAATAGGCGTTTTGTTCTTGTTCAGATACTCAACGAACGCCTTGATACCGCCTTCATAGTGGAAGTGGTCTTCTTTGCCGTCGCGTTTGTCGCGCAGACGAATAGAGACGCCGGAGTTCAGGAACGACAGCTCACGCAGGCGTTTGGCCAGAATTTCATATTCGAATTCGGTGACGTTGGTGAAGGTTTCCAGGCTCGGCCAGAAACGCACCAGGGTACCGGTTTTTTCGGTATCGCCAGTGACAGCCAGCGGCGCTTCCGGCACACCATGCTGATAGATCTGGCGGTGAACTTTGCCTTCACGCTGGATAACCAGCTCCAGCTTCTGCGACAGGGCGTTAACCACGGAGACGCCTACGCCGTGCAGGCCGCCGGAGACTTTATAGGAGTTATCATCGAATTTACCGCCTGCGTGCAGAACGGTCATGATAACTTCCGCAGCAGATACGCCCTCTTCCGGGTGAATACCGGTTGGGATGCCACGACCATCATCGGTGACGGATACGGAGTTGTCCGCATGGATCGTCACCACGATGTCTTTACAGTGACCCGCGAGCGCTTCGTCGATAGCGTTATCTACCACCTCGAATACCATGTGGTGCAGACCGGTGCCGTCATCCGTGTCGCCGATATACATACCCGGGCGCTTACGCACCGCATCCAGCCCTTTCAGGACTTTGATACTGGAGGAGTCATAAGAATTCGACATCAACGTTTCTCGCTCATTTATTCTTGGGTTAATCCGTTATTTTACCCTTTTCCACGGTGAACATCTTCGAATTTTTGTCCGACATGTCCATAACGTGTTCAGCGCTAATCGCGCTGACGAAAACCTGCGACTGCGTGGCTTTTAAGCGGCTGGCTAGCAGCCCTCGCCGCGCGTCGTCGAGTTCCGAGGCAAAATCATCTATCAGATACAGGCAGCGTCGGCCGCTCTCGCGGGTGAGAAACTCCCCCTGTGCCAGCCGTAGCGCGCACATCAGGAGCTTAAGCTGCCCACGCGATAATGTATCTTCTACCGGCGCACCGTCAGCACGAATGCGGAAATCCGCTTTATGCGGGCCATGCGCGGTATAGGTCAGCAGGCGGTCGCGCTCGAAGCTTCTCTCCAGCACCTCGGCATAATCCGTCTCTTTCTCCCAGCCACGCTGGAAGGAGAAGGTGAGAGAGAACTCCGGTAAAAACTGTTTGCAGGTGTCGGCCATATCTTCGGCGATACCTGCGCTGTATTCGGCACGCCAGGTGCTGATTTGTTCCGCCAGCGGGACCAACTCTTTGTCCCACGGGCGCAGTTGGGCGTAGCGCGTTACCTGGCGCAGCGCGGCATTGCGCTGCTTGAGCAAACGCTTGAGGTTGCTCCAGGCGTTAAAGAATCCCGCTTCATTGTGAAAGCATCCCCAGTCAAGGAACGCTCTTCTGTATTTGGGGCCGCCGTTGAGTAAAGTAAACCCCTCGGGCGTAATCAGCTGCATCGGCATCAAGAGCGCCAGTTCGGCCACCTTATGCCCGTCGGTACCATCAATGCGGACTTTACTGTCACCCTGCTTGTCTTTGGTCAGGCCGACGGCGGTTTCACGCTCTGCGCCCTGAAGACGCCCATGCAGAACAAAGGACTCTTGCTCGTGGCGAATGACGCGGCCAATTTGCAAGCTGCGAAACGCCCGACCGTGGCCAAGCGTATAGATGGCTTCCAGCACGCTGGTTTTGCCGCTGCCGTTTGCGCCAACCAGGAAGTTAAAGCCGGGGGATAAAGCGAGATCCGCATTTTCAATATTACGGAAATCTTTGATTAAAAGGCGCGTCAGTGACATATCTGAATTTCTTCGGGCCAGGGCGTAATCGGCGCAGCCAGTATCAACGCGGACTGCGCGCAGACCCTGGCGCGTACACGCAGTACGTGACAGGGGCGAGCACAGCCCAGGTTGAAAATGGCAAGTAAGATAGCCCGATAGTTATCACTACAGTCTCATTGGCATAACAACATAAGCAGCGGACTGGGATGCAGCATCTTCAATCTGTACGCTCGATACAGAGTCGGTCAGCAGAATGCGAACGTTCTCGCATTTCAGTGCATTCAGTACGTCCAGCACGTAGCTAACGTTAAAGCCGATTTCCATCTCTGCGCCGGCGTAGGTGACGTCCAGAATCTCTTCTGCCTCTTCCTGCTCCGGGTTATTCGCGGTGATTTTGATCTGGTTTTCACTCACATACAGACGCACGCCGCGGAACTTCTCGTTGGAGAGAATGGCCGCACGGGCAAATGCCTGCTTAAGGCTGTCGCAGCCCGCTTCCAGCGTCTTGTCGGGATTCTTCGGCAATACGCGACGATAATCCGGGAAACGCCCGTCAACCAGCTTCGAGGTGAAGACGAAATCCCCCACGTGGGCGCGAATGTTATTGCTGCCAATTTGCACGCGCAGCGGAGTATCACCGCCGTCAAGCATGCGCATCAGCTCAATCACCCCTTTACGCGGCACGATCACCGAATGGTTTGGCAGGCTAACGCCAATTGGCATAGAGCAGACCGCCAGGCGGTGTCCGTCGGTGGCAACGGTACGCAGCTCTTCCCCTTCGGTTTCAAACAGCATGCCGTTTAAGTAGTAGCGAACATCCTGATGCGCCATAGAAAACTGCGTGGCTTCAATCAGACGCTTCATCGTCGCCTGTGGCAGGGTGAATTCCACTTCGCTCTGCCAGTCATCCAGGTTCGGGAAGTCCGCGGCTGGCAGGGTAGAGAGAGAGAAACGGCTGCGGCCAGAGCGGACCAGCATGCGGTCGCCCTCGAGCTGCACGGCGATCTCTGCCCCTTCAGGCAAGCCACGGCAAATATCAAAGAATTTACGGGCCGGAACCGTGGTGGCGCCTGCGTCGTGCGGCTGAGTCAGCGTCACCCGCGCAACCATCTCCATTTCCAGATCGGTGCCGGTCAGCGACAGCGTACCGTCTGCGACCTGCAGCAGCAGGTTACCAAGAATAGGCAGCGTCGGGCGGCCGCCTAATGGGCCACTCACCTGTTGTAGCGGCTTTAATAAATGTTCACGTTCAACGGTAAATTTCATAGCGTCACGATGATAATGTTCTGATTAAATTGGAGAAGTCTTCTTTTATGTCGTGGCTTTCTTCCCGCAGCTGCTCGATTTTACGACAAGCGTGCAGCACGGTGGTGTGGTCACGGCCACCAAACGCATCGCCGATCTCCGGCAGACTGTGGTTGGTTAACTCCTTTGCCAGCGCCATCGCCATCTGGCGAGGTCGGGCTACCGAGCGTGAACGGCGTTTCGACAATAAGTCGGCCACTTTAATTTTGTAGTACTCCGCCACCGTCTTCTGAATATTGTCGATGGTGACCAGTTTTTCCTGCAACGCCAGCAGATCGCGCAGCGCTTCACGCACGAAATCAATGGTGATGGCCCGGCCGGTAAAGTTGGCGTTGGCGATGACGCGGTTCAGTGCCCCTTCCAGCTCACGCACATTAGAGCGTAGGCGCTTGGCGATGAAGAATGCCACTTCACCCGGCAGGCGAATGTCGTTTTCATCTGCCTTTTTCATCAGGATCGCCACACGGGTTTCCAGCTCCGGCGGTTCGATCGCCACGGTCAGCCCCCAGCCGAAGCGGGACTTAAGACGATCTTCAACGCCGTTGATCTCTTTTGGATAACGATCCGAGGTCAAAATGATCTGTTGATTACCTTCCAGCAGAGCGTTGAAGGTGTGGAAAAACTCTTCCTGGGATCGTTCTTTATTAGCGAAGAACTGAATGTCATCGATCAGCAGGGCATCAACGGAACGGTAGTAGCGTTTAAACTCTTCGATCGCATTGTTTTGCAGGGCTTTTACCATGTCCTGAACGAAGCGCTCGGAGTGCATATACACCACTTTGGCGTTTGGCTTGCGCGCCATGATGCCATTGCCCACGGCATGCAGCAGGTGCGTTTTACCCAGACCGGTACCGCCATATAAAAACAGGGGGTTATACGCCCCGCCGGGGTTATCCGCTACCTGACGGGCTGCCGCACGGGCCAGCTGGTTTGATTTACCTTCTACGAAGTTATCGAAGGTATGTTTCACGTTAACGTTGGAACGGTAGGTCGGCTCCGCCGGGGCCGGAACGTTATCCCAGCCTGAGCGTGCCGCAGGTACGACGCGCGGCTGATGGACCTGTGTCGCCTGCGCAGGGGCGGCAACGTTAACGGTCTCTTTAAGGGTTTGGGTGACCGGCTTGGTGCCCACTTCAAAACGCAGCTGTGGGGCATCGGTACCGCAAAAATCGTTTAGCAGTCCATTGATATTATTAAGGTACTTGTCCCTTACCCAATCGAGCACAAAACGGTTTGGCGCATACAAAGCCAGCGTGTTATCGCTCAGTTCCGCCTGCAACGGGCGGATCCACATACTGAATTCTGTGGCTGGTAACTCATCCTGCAATCGGGCAAGACATTGCTGCCAAAGCGAAAGTGACACGGCGGACTCCACTCGAACAATAAAAAGAAAGCTATTGAATAGTCATGATTGTAGACGCACGTCGAAAAGCCCTGCGCATAAGGGGGACGTGCGAACCGCTGTCTGCGGTTTTATACCCGATCGTAACCGCTGGGATCCCGATCGGGACCGCGGATCATAGCCTAAACTGAGCCAGAGATCTTCTGTTTCTCACAGATTCTTCCCGATTTATCCACAGGAAGATCCGAAACCGGGTAAGTGTAATCGATCCTGGTTAGCCTGCCCCGGGATTTAGGCCGCATATTGGAAAAATTACTGAGTCGTGACAAATTTTTGCTTAAAAGATCTAACGAAGATCCTGGACGATCCTTGCGCTTTACCGGTGAGGTCGTATAATCCTCCACCCGTCGCGTAATGCTCGGCTTCCCGCGCGTTTAACGCTGTTCATTTTGCATGCGAAATCGTGTGAATTTACGCGGGAAATAAGGAAAGAGAATTGACTCCGGAGTGTACAATTATTACAATCCGGCCTCTTTAATCACCCATGGCTTCGGCGTCCGTCGTGCGATATTCGTTCGGGCATCGTAAAAAGCCATTGAATTTATTCAAGTTTAGGTAGAAATCGCCATGAAACGCACTTTTCAACCGTCTGTACTGAAGCGCAACCGTTCTCACGGCTTCCGTGCTCGTATGGCTACTAAAAATGGTCGTCAGGTTCTGGCACGTCGTCGTGCTAAAGGCCGCGCTCGTCTGACCGTTTCCAAGTAATAAAGCTAACCCCTGGTGGTTAAGCTCGCATTTCCCAGGGAGTTACGTTTGTTAACTCCCACTCATTTCACTTTCGTCTTCCAGCAGCCACAACGGGCTGGCACGCCGCAAATCACCATCCTCGGCCGCCAAAATTCGCTGGGGCATCCCCGTATCGGTCTTACTGTCGCCAAGAAAAACGTTAAGCGTGCGCATGAACGCAACCGGATTAAACGTCTGACGCGTGAAAGCTTCCGTTTACGTCAACATGAACTCCCTTCGATGGATTTTGTGGTGGTGGCGAAAAAAGGGGTTGCCGACCTCGATAACCGTGCTCTCTCGGAAGCGTTGGAAAAATTATGGCGCCGCCACTGTCGCCTGGCTCACGGGTCCTGATAGCCCTCATTAGGGTCTATCAACGCCTGATTAGTCCGCTACTCGGGCCGCACTGCCGTTTCACACCGACATGCTCAAGCTATGGAATTGAGGCATTGCGCAGGTTTGGAGTGATAAAAGGCAGTTGGTTGACGGTGAAACGCGTATTAAAATGCCACCCTTTACACCCAGGTGGAGACGATCCCGTCCCCCCCGGACCCTTTGATACCAGAGAACACTAACGATGGATTCGCAACGCAATCTTCTTATCATCGCTTTGTTGTTCGTGTCTTTCATGATCTGGCAGGCATGGGAGCAGGATAAAAATCCTCAACCCCAGCAGCAGACCACGCAGACCACGACCACCGCAGCGGGTAGCGCCGCCGACCAGGGCGTACCGGCCAGTGGCCAGGGGAAACAGATTACGGTTAAGACCGATGTGCTTGAGCTGACTATCAACACCCGTGGTGGTGATGTTGAGCAGGCGCTGCTGTTGACCTACCCAAAAGAGCTGAAGTCTACCGAACCGTTCCAGTTACTGGAAACCACACCGCAGTTCCTTTATCAGGCGCAGAGCGGTCTGACCGGTCGTGATGGCCCGGATAACCCGGCTAACGGTGCGCGTCCACTGTATAACGTCGAGAGTGATACCTTTGTGCTGGCTGATGGTCAGAACGAGCTGGCTATCCCGATGACTTATACCGACGCCGCAGGCAACACCTTCACCAAAACCTTCACCCTGAAACGCGGTGAATATGCGGTGAACGTTGGCTACAGCGTGCAGAACGCCAGCGAGAAACCGCTGGAAATCTCGACCTTTGGTCAGCTGAAGCAATCCATCGATCTGCCGTCTCATCGTGACACCGGAAGCAGCAACTTCGCGCTGCATACCTTCCGTGGCGCAGCGTACTCCACGCCAGATTCGAAGTATGAGAAATATAAATTCGATACTATCGCGGATAACGAAAACCTGAACGTCAGCGCTAAAGGCGGTTGGGTCGCGATGCTGCAACAGTATTTCGCAACGGCGTGGGTGCCTAATAACGACGGTACCAACAACTTCTACACCGCGAACCTCGGCAACGGTATTGCAGCTATCGGCTACAAATCTCAGCCGGTTCTGGTGCAGCCGGGTCAAACCGGTAAGCTGGCGAGCACCCTGTGGGTCGGCCCGGAAATTCAGGACAAAATGGCTGCAGTAGCGCCGCACCTGGATCTGACCGTGGATTACGGCTGGTTGTGGTTCATCTCTCAGCCGCTGTTTAAGCTGCTGAAGTGGATCCATAGCTTCCTGGGTAACTGGGGCTTCTCCATCATCGTTATCACCTTTATCGTTCGTGGCATCATGTACCCGCTGACTAAAGCGCAGTACACCTCCATGGCGAAGATGCGCATGCTGCAGCCGAAGATTGCGGCGATGCGTGAGCGTCTGGGCGATGACAAACAGCGTCAGAGCCAGGAGATGATGGCCCTGTATAAAGCAGAGAAAGTGAACCCACTGGGTGGTTGCTTCCCGCTGCTGATTCAGATGCCAATCTTCCTTGCGCTGTACTACATGCTGATGGGTTCCGTTGAGCTGCGCCATGCGCCGTTCGCCCTGTGGATCCATGACCTGTCTGCACAGGACCCGTACTACATCCTGCCGATCCTGATGGGCGTGACGATGTTCTTCATCCAGAAGATGTCGCCGACCACCGTGACCGACCCGATGCAGCAGAAGATCATGACCTTCATGCCGGTCATCTTCACCGTGTTCTTCCTGTGGTTCCCGTCAGGTCTGGTGCTGTACTACATCGTCAGCAACCTGGTGACCATTATCCAGCAGCAGCTGATTTACCGTGGTCTGGAAAAACGTGGCCTGCATAGCCGCGAAAAGAAAAGTTCCTGATTCGGTTGAGCAGTAGCTAGAATAAGGGCGGTCAAATGACCGCCTTTTTTTATTGCAACACAGTTGAGAAAAACCATGAGCCATAACGACACTATCGTCGCCCAGGCAACCCCACCGGGACGCGGTGGTGTGGGCATACTGCGCATCTCCGGCCAGAAGGCGCACGAGGTAGCAGAAGCCGTACTGGGGAAACTGCCGAAGCCGCGCTACGCCGATTATTTGCCGTTTAAAGACAGCGACGGTACCGCGCTGGATCAGGGCATTGCGCTGTGGTTTCCGGGGCCAAACTCCTTTACCGGCGAAGATGTGCTCGAACTTCAGGGCCACGGCGGCCCGGTGATCCTCGATTTACTGTTAAAACGTATTCTGACCTTGCCGGGCCTGCGCATTGCGAAGCCGGGTGAGTTTTCTGAGCGTGCCTTCCTGAACGATAAACTCGATCTGGCGCAGGCCGAGGCGATTGCTGACCTGATCGACGCCAGCTCTGAGCAGGCGGCCCGCTCTGCGCTCAACTCGCTGCAGGGGGCATTTTCTGCCCGCGTAAACCATCTGGTGGAAGCACTTACTCACCTCAGGATCTACGTGGAGGCGGCGATTGATTTCCCGGATGAGGAGATCGACTTCCTTTCCGATGGCAAAATCGAAGCCCAGCTCAACAGCGTGATGACCGATCTCGACGCGGTGCGTGCCGAAGCGCGCCAGGGCAGCCTGCTGCGTGAAGGGATGAAGGTGGTGATTGCCGGCCGCCCTAATGCCGGTAAATCGAGCCTGCTGAACGCCCTGGCGGGCCGTGAGGCTGCCATCGTTACTGATATCGCCGGCACCACCCGCGACGTACTGCGCGAGCATATCCACATCGACGGCATGCCTCTGCATATTATCGACACCGCGGGTCTGCGCGATGCCAGCGACGAAGTAGAGCGTATCGGTATCGAGCGCGCCTGGCAGGAGATTGAGCAGGCTGACCGCGTGCTATTTATGGTAGACGGCACCACCACTGACGCGGTGGATCCCGCAGATATCTGGCCGGACTTTATCGCCCGTCTGCCCGCTAAACTGCCGATCACCGTTGTGCGTAACAAAGCCGATGTGACGGGCGAGACGCTGGGTATGAGTGAAGTAAATGGTCACTCACTTATTCGCCTCTCGGCACGTACCGGCGAAGGCGTGGATGACCTGCGTAACCACCTCAAACAGAGCATGGGCTTTGATACCAGCATGGAGGGCGGCTTCCTGGCGCGCCGTCGTCACCTGCAGGCGCTGGAAGAGGCGGCGAACCATCTTGTTCAGGGGAAAGCGCAGCTGATTGGCGCCTGGGCGGGTGAGCTGCTGGCGGAAGAGCTGCGCCTGGCGCAGCAGAATCTGAGTGAGATCACCGGGGAGTTTTCCTCGGACGATCTGCTGGGCCGCATCTTCTCGAGCTTCTGTATCGGGAAATAACCCTGCACAGCCACAGTAATCGTCAGGTTATTGTGGCTGTGATTACACTCACAATTAATTATCCTGCAGATAGACCCGTAATTCTCATTATAATAATGTAGCTGAGTGTCTAATGAGGATAAATCAATGATGATTATCTTAAATACATACATCACTTCTAAGTGGTTTAATATTGACAATAAAATTGTCAATCACCACCCATAATCCCCCCTTTGCTCGTCCTTTGCTAAATGCTAACTAACCAGGTTTATTAATCTGCTTATTTGGTATGTCTGCAATATATTCTTGCCAGCTCCGATCGTCTGCATGGTTTATTTCCACAGGCGGCATTAAATGATGGCTGGCATATACATCTCTGTACTTAGGGTTATTAAATAGCCCTCAGCACCGCTGCGTGCAAAAAGGATGAACAAATGGAAAACTTCAAACATTTACCTGAGCCTTTCCGTATTCGTGTTATTGAGCCAGTGAAACGCACCACCCGCGAGCACCGGGAAAATGCCATTGTTGAATCGGGCATGAACCCGTTTCTGCTTGATAGCGAAGATGTCTTTATTGACCTGCTGACCGACAGCGGTACCGGGGCAGTCACACAAAATATGCAGGCCGCTATGTTGCGTGGGGACGAAGCCTACAGCGGCAGCCGCAGTTATTACGCGCTCTCCGATGCGGTGAAAACCATTTTTGGCTATCAATACACTATCCCGACTCACCAGGGGCGGGGCGCTGAACAGATTTACATTCCGGTCTTGATCAAAAAACGCGAGCAGGAAAAAGGGCTGGACCGCAGCAAAATGGTCGCGTTCTCCAACTATTTCTTTGATACGACTCAGGGCCATAGCCAGATTAATGGCTGCACGGTGCGTAACGTCTATATCAAAGAGGCGTTTGATACCGGTATTCGTTACGATTTTAAAGGCAACTTTGACCTCGAAGGACTGGAGCGCGGCATTCAGGAGGTGGGCGCCAATAATGTGCCTTATATCGTCGCAACCATTACCAGCAACTCCGCCGGCGGCCAGCCGGTCTCGCTGGCCAACCTGAAGGGGATGTACGCCATCGCGCAAAAATATGACATTCCGGTGGTAATGGACTCCGCGCGCTTCGCGGAGAACGCCTACTTTATCCAGAAGCGTGAAGCGGAATACCGCGACTGGAGCATTTCAGACATCACCCGTGAAACCTATAAATACGCCGATATGCTGGCGATGTCGGCCAAAAAAGACGCGATGGTACCCATGGGCGGCCTGCTGTGTATTAAGGATGACCGCTTCTTCGACGTCTATACCGAATGCCGAACCCTTTGCGTGGTGCAGGAAGGCTTCCCGACCTACGGTGGCCTTGAAGGCGGTGCGATGGAGCGCCTGGCCGTCGGTCTGCATGATGGCATGAATCCGGACTGGCTGGCGTACCGTATCAATCAGGTGCAATACCTGGTCGATGGCCTGGAAGCCATCGGTGTAGTGTGTCAGCAGGCGGGAGGGCATGCGGCATTTGTTGATGCAGGAAAACTACTGCCGCATATTCCGGCTGATCAGTTCCCGGCACAGGCGTTAGCCTGCGAGCTCTATAAGGTGGCGGGCATTCGGGCGGTAGAAATCGGGTCGTTCTTGTTAGGCCGCGATCCTAAAACCGGCAAACAGCTGCCCTGCCCGGCGGAGTTACTGCGTTTAACCATTCCACGCGCGACCTACACGCAGACGCACATGGACTTTATTGTCGAAGCCTTTAAACATGTGAAAGAGAACGCCAGCAATATTAAGGGGTTAACCTTCACCTACGAACCGAAAGTTTTACGTCACTTCACTGCCAAACTGAAAGAAGTTTAACCCGCACCTTCCGGGTGACTAACACCCTGTTAGTCACCCGGAATTCATTACACACCAACAATATCAGGCTAACCATAATTAATGGGTGCACCATGGATAACAGTTTAAAGACTAAACACTCCTCGTTTTGGGGTGTCATGGTAATAGCAGGTACGGTTATTGGCGGGGGAATGTTTGCTTTACCCGTGGATTTAGCAGGCTCGTGGTTTTTTTGGGGCGCATTTATTTTAATCATCGCCTGGTTTTCAATGCTTCACTCAGGATTATTACTGTTAGAGGCCAATTTAAATTATCCTGTCGGTTCCAGCTTTAATACCATCACCAAAGATCTGATTGGCAATAAATGGAATGTGGTGAGTGGCTTCACGGTCGCCTTTGTTCTGTATATTCTTACTTATGCGTATATCTCTGCCAATGGCGCGATCATTAGCGAAACCATTGCCATGAACCAGGGAACGCATGTTAATCCGCGCCTCGTAGGGATAGGTACAGCGATCTTTGTTGCGGCGGTATTATGGGTCAGTTCCCTGGCGGCCAGCCGTATTACCTCGCTTTTCCTGGGAGTTAAGATCATTGCGTTTATTATTGTTTTTGGGTCGTTTTTCTTCCAGGTGGACTACGCCATTTTACGGGACATTAATGTCAGTACCACCAGCAACACAGCCTATTTCCCCTATATTTTTATGGCCTTGCCGGTCTGTCTGGCGTCGTTTGGTTTTCATGGCAACATCCCCAGCTTAATCATCTGCTACGGCAAACGAAAAGATAAGCTGATTAAAAGCATTGTCTTTGGCTCGCTGCTGGCCCTGTTCATTTATCTGTTCTGGTTGTACTGCACGATGGGCAATATTACCCGCGAGAGCTTTAACGAGATCATCTCTTCAGGCGGCAATGTCGATTCGCTGGTGAAATCATTCCTCGGCACCCGACAGCACGGCGTGATCGAATTTTGCCTGCTGGTCTTCTCTAACCTTGCGGTCGCCAGCTCTTTCTTCGGCGTCACCCTGGGGCTGTTCGACTATCTTGCCGATCTCTTTAACATCGATAACTCTCCTGTCGGACGCCTGAAAACGGTTTTGTTAACCTTTCTGCCACCCGCCATTCTCTATCTCATCTTCCCGAATGGCTTTATCTATGGCATTGGCGGTGCGGGATTGTGCGCAACCATCTGGGCCGTGATTGTTCCTGCCGTGCTGGCATTAAAAGCGAGAAAAAAGTTTCCCGAAAAAACCTTCACCGTCTGGGGAGGGCTGTTTATTCCGGGCCTGGTCATTCTGTTTGGTATTGCGGTTATTCTCTGCTGGTTCGGCAGCACCTTTAACGTTTTGCCACGCTTCGGTTAACGTCCGCGCTCGTTGTCTACGCCACCCGCCCGGGTGGCTTTCCTGACAGGAAATCACCTTTGTCCAAATGGCAACTCGCTTATCCCCTTCCCAACCCCTATTCTGCTTGCCTGCATCTATGGGGGATCTATGGCTCGTTTTCTGTTTTGTAGCTTTGCACTGGTTCTGCTTTATCCGTCTGGCATTGATATGTATCTGGTCGGTTTGCCGCATATCGCCCGCGACCTGGGGGCCAGTGAAGCGCAGTTGCACATTGCCTTTTCGGCCTACCTCGCGGGAATGGCCTCCTCAATGGTGTTTGCCGGGAAAATTGCCGATAAAGCAGGACGTCAGCCCGTGGCGATTACCGGCGCCGTGATTTTTGCCCTCGCGTCAGTACTCTGTTCACAAGCGCAAGAAAGCACCCTCTTCCTGATAGGACGCTTCATTCAGGGCGTTGGCGCTGGCGGCTGCTACGTGGTGGCGTTTGCTATTCTGCGCGATACGTTAAGCGCCCAACGCCGTGCGAAAGTGCTCTCGATGCTTAACGGCATTACCTGCATTATTCCGGTACTGGCGCCGGTCATCGGTTATCTGATTATGCTCAAATTGCCCTGGCAAAGCCTGTTCTGGACCATGGCGGTAATGGGGATGTTGGTCTTCCTCCTCTCTATTGCGGTATTGAAAGAGACCCACCCGGGTTCACAACACTCCCGGACGGGGACTACCTTCCATCCGGCGGAAAAACTGCTAAACCGATTTTTTATTAGCAGACTGCTGGTCACGACCCTCAGCGTGGCGGTGATCCTGACCTATGTAAACGTTTCCCCGGTATTACTGATGGAAACCATGGGCTTTGATCGCGGCGAATACTCTACAGTGATGGCCTCTACCGCGCTGGTAAGTATGGCCGTCTCCTTCTCTACTCCTTTTGCGCTAAATATCTTTAGCCAGCGCACCCTGATGCTGACCTCACAGGTACTGTTCCTGGCCGCAGGCGTGCTGCTCGCATCGGCAAGTTCGCACTCTTTGATGTTGGCGGGCATTACGCTGATTTGCGCAGGTTTCTCCGTCGGCTTTGGCGTAGCGATGAGTCAGGCGTTAGGACCCTTTTCGTTGCGGGCAGGCGTGGCCAGTTCAGTATTGGGTATCGCGCAGGTATGCGGTTCGTCGCTGTGGATTTGGCTCGCCGCCGTGCTCGGCCTTAATGCGCTGAATATGCTGATCGGGATTCTGATTGGCTGTAGCATTCTCTGCATTGTTCTCCTTCTGGCGATTCGGCCCATAGCCCATTATGAAGAAGCCCCTCAGCAGTCTGGATCTTAATCTGTTACTCACCCTGCAACTGTTGTTGCAGGAGCGAAGCGTTACCCGGGCGGCGAAGCGAATGAACATCACGCCGTCCGCGGTCAGCAAAGCGCTGGCAAAGCTGCGCGCCTGGTTCGATGATCCGTTATTTGTGAAAACCCCGCTCGGGTTACTGCCAACGCCGCTGACGGTAAGCCTGGAGCACGATCTTGCCGACTGGATGCAGATAGGCAATCAGATCCTCGACAAGTCACACAATGACTCCCCGGGGGGGATGAAGTTTGAACTGGCGGCAGAAACGCCGTTAATGTTGATCCGCTTTAACGCGCTACTGGACAGGATAAACCAGCGCTACCCCCAGGCCTCGGTGCGTATGCGCCACTGGGACTACGACTCGCTGGATGCCATAACCCGGGGTGAAGTGGATATCGGCTTTACCGGTCGCGAAACCCATCCTCGCTCCCGCGAACTGTTGAAATTGCTGCCGTGGTTTATCGACCATGAAATTCTCTTTTCCGACCGTCCCTGCGTCTACCTGCGTGAGGGCCATCCGGCGCTTCAGGAGGAGTGGAATCTCGAGACGTTTCTCCGCTATCCCCATATCAGTATCTTTTGGGAGCGTAGCGACACCTGGGCGCTGGACGAGGTGTTAAATGAGATGGGGCTGACGCGCAATATCGCTATGAGCCTGCCGGGGTTTGAGCAGTCGATGTTTATGGCTGCGCAGCCGCACCATGACTACATTGCGACCGCGCCGCACTACTGCCGGCACTATAATCATCTCCACCAGCGTAAGCTGGTGACGCGTCCGATCCCTATCGACGAAGCGATGGCGGAAAAACTTACCGTGCCCTTTACGCTAATCTGGCACAAACGTAACAGCCATAACCCGAAAATCATCTGGCTTAAAGAGACGATCAAGGCCCTCTATCGCGATTCACTGCGCGAGGAATCCGATTTTTATATCTGAAAATGTAAAGTTCGGTGTCGGGACTTCTAATAATCAACTTTACGGATTAAAACTGAGGAAGAGTTAAGCGATAATGATGTAACCGTTTAACCAGGCACAAACCATTATCACGGAGCGAAAAATGGCAACGCACTTTGCTAGAGGGATACTTACCCAGGGACATCTTGTCTCTACCAGGCTCTCCCCCGCCTGTCATGATGAAGCACGGATACTGCCGGAACATCGCCGCTCACGTTTTATCGCCTCAAGAGCCCTGCTCGCCGAACTGCTGTTTATGCTTTACGGCACCACTGAGCTACCGGATATCATCACCCTGCCGGAGGGGCGCCCTGTATTTGCCAACCCTGAACTGCCTCGTTTTTCCATCGCCTATACCGGGAATATTGTCGGTGTAGCGCTCACGACAGAGGGCGATTGTGGTCTGGATATGGAACTGCAGCGCGCTATTCGTGGCTTCCACGGCGGGCCGCATGCCCACGACACCTATCCGTTATCCAGCAATGAACTGCTGTGGGTGCGTAATCAAAACGATCCCAATGAAGCCAAGGCGCAGCTTATTACCCTGCGCCAAAGTATCCGTAAACTCTGCGGATGCGCCTCTGACGATGCCCGGCTGCTACAATTGCTTCCAGGTTCCGGACGACTTCGCGCCACCCAGGCAACGCTTGTAGAGGCCCTCAGCGACGCAGAAGATGTGCTGATCTGGTCTCTCGCCGTTACGCCCGCGATTGAGCGTTTGAATATCTGGGAATTTGACAGCAAGCATGGCTGGAATAGCCTGGCGGACGTTCCCGAGCGTGCCAACGAACCCGCCACGCGTCTGATGAGATTAACCAGTTTACCCGCAGAGAAAGCATTTACCCTTAGCTGACCCGTCCAGGGCCATCATGATGAAACAGGAGTAATCATGTCTGATACGTTGAAAGTTGTTACGTTACTGGGAAGCCTGCGCAAAGGTTCATTTAACGGGATGGTTGCCCGTACGCTGCCGAAACTGGCGCCAGAGGGGATGACGGTCGACGCCCTGCCGTCTATTGGGGATATCCCGCTGTACGATGCCGATGTGCAGCAAGAAGAGGGGTTCCCGCAAAGCGTTGAAGCGCTGGCTGAACAGATTCGCCAGGCAGATGGGGTGGTGATTGTGACCCCGGAATATAACTACTCGGTACCGGGTGGATTAAAAAATGCGATCGACTGGCTCTCTCGTCTGCCGGAACAGCCGCTGGCGGGTAAACCGGTGCTGATTCAGACCAGCTCCATGGGTGCCATCGGCGGCGCGCGCTGCCAGTACCATCTGCGTCAGATCCTGGTGTTCCTCGACGCGATGGTCATGAACAAACCGGAATTTATGGGCGGCGTGATTCAGAACAAGGTCGATCCACAAACAGGTGAAGTGATTGACCAGAGCACGCTGGACCATCTCTCAGGGCAGTTGACCGCGTTTGGTGATTACATCAAGCGGGTGAAGGCGTAAGCACAGCCTGATGTCCTCTCCCGCCGGGAGAGGACACAAACCAGCAAGCCCGTTTAGAAAAGGGCTTGCTGTTTATTTTGCATCGATAAAGACAATCTTCAGCACGAACAGCAGCGCTACCACGATCACACACGGGCTAATTTCACGGAAACGTCCGGTGCCCGCCTTCATCACGCAGTAAGAGATAAAGCCCAGCGCGATACCTTCGGTAATCGAGAAGCTGAACGGCATCATCACCGCGGTAATAAACGCCGGTACTGCTTCGGTAAGGTCGTCCCACTTCACGCGCGACAGGCTGGAGGTCATCAGTACGCCCACGTAAATCAGCGCACCTGCGGCCGCATACGGTGGCACCATCCCCGCCAGCGGCGAAAGGAAGATAACCAGCAGGAACAGCAGACCCACAACAACCGCTGTCAGGCCGGTACGACCGCCCACAGACACGCCTGAAGAGGACTCAATGTAAGCGGTAACAGAAGAGGTACCGATAAAAGAGCCGGTTACCGAGGAGACGCTATCCACGAACAGTGCCTGCTTCATGCGCGGGAATTTGCCTTTCTCATCTGCCAGGCCCGCTTTATCGGTCACGCCAATCAGGGTACCGGAGGAGTCGAACAGGTTCACCAGCATAAAGGAGAAGATCACGCCTGCCAGACCCAGATTGAGGGAGCCGGCCAGATCCACGTGACCGACCACGGTGCTGACGCTCGGCGGCGCAGAGATGATGCCGCTGTAGTGGACGTCGCCCAGCATCCAGCCCAGCAGCGTGGTTACGATGATCGACACCAGTACCGCAGCATGAATGTTACGGGACGCCAGAATAGCGATGATAAAGAAGCCCAGGATGCCCAGCAGCACGCTGTGGGAGGTCAGGTTACCGATGCTGACCAGGGTTTCCGGGTTCGCCACAATCACGCCAGCATTTTTCAGCCCCATCATCCCGATAAACAGACCGATACCGCTGGTGATGCCCACGCGCAGGCTCACCGGGATATTGGCAATCATCCAGTAACGTACGCGGAAAATGGTCAGCAGCAACAGACCGACTGCGCCCCAGAAAATCGCACCCATACCGACCTGCCATGGCAAGCCCATGGCCTGAACCACGACGAAGGCGAAGAATGCGTTCAGACCCATCGCCGGAGCCAGCGCAACCGGCAGGTTGGCGAACAGCCCCATTAAAATGCTGCCGAACGCGGCGATCAGACAGGTGGTAACGAAGACGGCGCTGGTATCCATGCCAGCCACGCCCAGAATTTGCGGGTTAACAAAAACGATATAGACCATTGTCAGGAAGGTGGTAAAACCCGCGATCACTTCGGTGCGCGCCGTTGTACCGTGCTCGCGCAGTTTAAACACGCGCTCAAGCAGACCCTTGCCAGATGCCTGGGTAGTATGTTGTTGACTCATCATCTATTTCCGAACAGGGAGGGAAAATCCGTCGCTATCCTATACCAAAATGCGACAATAGGGGTGTTTGTGGCGTACTTTTTTTCATTGATTTTGCTTATACGGCAACGATTGCGTGCCACAAACAATCAGTACGTAAACGTTAAACCTGTTAAAAAGGGAAAGGCATGTCTCAGATTGAAGCGGTATTTTTCGACTGCGACGGTACGCTGGTCGACAGTGAGGTCATTTGCGCCTGTGCGTATGTCGCCATGTTCCAGGAGTTTGGCATTACGCTCGATCTCGACGAGATTTTTAAACGCTTTAAAGGCGTTAAGCTCTACGAAATTATCGACATTATTAATACTGAGCACGGCGTTGATCTGGCGAAAGCCGATCTCGAACCGGTTTACCGCGCCGAGGTCGCACGCCTTTTCGATGCGGAACTTGAGGTGATCGCAGGCGCAAACGCCTTGCTGGAGGCGATGACCGTGCCAATGTGCGTGGTTTCTAACGGCCCGGTCAGCAAAATGCAGCATTCACTCGGTAAGCTAGAGATGCTGCACCACTTCCCGGAAAAACTGTTCAGCGGTTACGATATTCAGCGCTGGAAGCCCGATCCGGCCCTGATGTTTCACGCGGCAAAAGCGATGAATGTAAACGTGGAAAATTGCATTCTGGTGGATGACTCCTCCGCGGGCGCGCAATCGGGGATTGATGCGGGGATGGAGGTGTTTTACTTCTGTGCCGACCCGCATAACAAGCCGATCCACCATCCTAAGGTGACCACCTTTACCGATCTGGCAGAATTGCCCGGCCTGTGGAAAGCGCGCGGCTGGAATATTACCCGTTAAGATCAGCTCCGCCGCAGGCCGCGGCGGGGCTTTAGCGTTGCTCAGGCGTTGGACGAGAGCGCCGCGGCGGCGGCATTGTCTGCAATGACCGTCAGCGAGGGGTGAAGCTGCAACACCGATGCAGGCAGGCGCTCGCTCACTGGCCCTTCCAGCGCCCCTTTTAACGCCTGCGCCTTCGCTGCGCCATTGACGATAAGCAGTAAATTTCTCGCGGCCATAATGCTTTTTGGCCCCATCGTGACATAGCAATCCGGTACCAGCGAAAAATCGCCCCCCAGTTCACCATGAGCCACCATCGCGACCATCTCCCCTTCAATCGCCACTTTGGTGGTCATCTCATGGAAGTGGGTGGTCCCGGGGAGGTTCCCGCAAAAATGGCCGTCAGCCCCCAGCCCCATCACCACCAGATCAAGCCCCCCCTCTGCGGCCAGAGTGGCGTCGTGCTGCTGATAGTTTTCAACCGTCAGCGGGTGTATGCGGAATTCCTCTATCTGCGCCGGGGTAAAAAAGAGACGACGCAGATTGGTGATTGTCACGCCATCGCCTGTTTTGCCGCGAAAAGGGATCTCGTCGAAGTTGTAAAAATGGCTATTTATCCCCTGCTTGCTCTTCATCATCGGGATTAACAACTCATACATGCGTTTCGGGGTCTTCCCGGCGGTGATGGCCAGATTCACCCGGCCCGGTCTGGTCATATAGCTCAGGAGATGTTGCGCGGCTGCCTGGCTCATCTGTTCGTAATCGTCGGTCAATATAAGTTTCATGTGATCATCCTGATCCAAAAGTTATTTGAATACTGTCTGCACGAATTGCGCGTAGGCCGGGCGCCAGACATCCATTTCATGGTTAAGCCCCGGATACTCATGGTATTCAAAACGGATATTCCGCTTTTCCAGCTCGGCCTTCAGCCCGGCGATATCCTTCCCGGTCACGTCATCCTTGCTGCCCACCGCCAGGGTAAAATTATGTAGCTGTTGATTAATCGAGGTCGGGTCATCCAGGCGTGCGCTAACGCCTGCATCAGGCACCGTGGTGGTGGTCACGCCACTAAAAGATGCAAGCCAGCCGAAACTTTCGGGGTGGTTAAGGGCAGAGACGAGCGCCTGGTATCCTCCCTGGGAGAGCCCGGCGAGCGCGCGCCCTTCGGCATCGTTTCGTACATGAAAGCGCTTACTGATTAATGGAATGATGTCGGTCATCAGCTCCTGGTCAGCGGCTTTAGCATTCAGGGGGTAGAACACTTTCCGCCGTTCAGCGGGCACAAAGGTTTCAGGAACGATGCCCTCTGCGTCCGTTTCGGTATCCGGTACCACCACCAGCATCGGTTTAATTGCCCCTTTCGCTAACAAATTGTCCATGATCTGCGCGATACGCCCCTGGTCGACCGCGGAACGTACCGTATCGCCAAACCCGTGATAAAAATAGAGCACCGGTAGCGGATCACCCTGTCCGCTGTAGCCTGGCGGCGTCCAGACAAAGAGCTGCCGTTCTGATTTCAACGCATCCGAGTGGTAGGTCAGCGTTATCAGATCACCATGCGGTACCGGATTGGTATCCAGCATGCTACCAGGCACCAGCACCATGCTGGTGTTAACCTGGCGCTGCGGCTTGGTCATCGCCGTGCCGGTATCGATACTGCGCACGCCGTCAACGTTGAAAAAATACTCATACAAATTGGGCTCCATCACCGGCCCGCGCCAGCTCCATAAACCGGTACTGTCTTTGGTCATGGGGTGGATGCTCTCTGGCGTAGGTATGCCCACCACCACAGAGACGCTTTTTGCCTGTGGTGCAAAATAGCGAAAGGTAATGGAATTATCCGCATTCACCTGCGTAACAAACCGGTTCACGGGCTGCGCGGGATCCGGCATCGCAGGTAGCGGCATCGCGTAAAGTTGCTGAGCGAAGCAAACTGAAAGCGTAATGATGGATAAAGCGGTCTTCATTTTGTTCATCAGTTTCATCCTTGTTAAGTAGCCTGTTACCACCAGATTTCAGCCTGCGCACCGAGCGCAAACTGGTCCTGTTTTTGGTCTTCGAAAGTGAAGTGATCTAAATCGGTCTCATCCGCTTTAATGTAGGTGCCGTAAAAACGGATTTCGGGACGGGAGGTCAACATGCTGGTGTTGACTTTAAAGGTGTGGAACAGCGTGGTTTTATAACCCGACTCGTAATAGTTCTTGCCGCTCAGATCGGTATTTTTCTGTCTGAAGTAACCGAGCTCTACGCCGGTCTGGTTGAAGTTATCCCAGATCCAGGCCGGACGGACAACGGCACGTATCGAATCAAAATCGCTGTGGGCACCCGTTTCATAGCTGTAGACGTCGTTGCCGAAGGAGTAGACCAGCGCATTGGCGACAATCACCTTATCGCCGAGATACATCTCTCCCTGTGAGGCCAGACGGACAGCTGTCCCGTTAGTATGGTCACCATAGTAACGGCCATTATTTGTGGTGAACGGGCTGGAGCCCGCATAACGTGAAAAACTGCTGGCTATGGAGTTATTCGCAACCAGCAGCGAAAACTCATTAAAGCCGCCGTCAGAGAGTTTCTGCGTGAGGGTACTGCCCACCATCCAGGTGTCTTTCCAGCGGTAATAGCCATTATTATCCTGATTACTTTTCTCGCTGGCGCTCTGATTACCCGCCACATAGCGCCCGCTGAGCATCAGCGTGGCGTCATCCCACAGAGGGAGCTCTTTATAGCGAAGATCGACGGTATTGGTATTGATTTGCTGTTTGTTATTCAGATCGCGGTCGTAGTCATCCACATCTTCACGCACCAGCGCAATATCCACCTTGCCGGGGCCCACTTTCCAGTTTTCCAGCCCCACCCCTGCGGCAGCATCCGTACGCTGTGTTTTCCAGTCCAGCATCTGGATTTCGATTTTCGGTGCGCCATGTTTACCCACCCAGAAGTCGGCTTCCGGCGCAAATGGCAGGAAACCCTGCGTGGTGACGTACATGTCGGAGAACTGTAAATAGTTTTCGCCACCCGCATTGTCACCAAACCAGCCGGTGGAGTACTGCTGACTGACGTTGCCATCCAGCATAACGATCGCATCGACACGTTTGTTGCCCTCATGCCAGACACGCTGTTTCAGCTGTAAATCAAACCAGCCGGTATATTCATTACCCAGTCGCCCGAGAGAGCCAATGGCCCAGGATTTGGGCGAGCCGTGAGACGCACTGCCCCAGCCGGAACGGAAATAGCCGTTATAGCTAAAGCCAATCTCATCTTTAACAAACTTACTGAAATCCTTCATTGTGATAGCAGATACATCTTTGCTCTCATTTTTCACCAGCACGGTGGCCGGCTTTTTCGCCGGTTTATCGGCGACCTGAACGGGGACGGCCTGATTTTTGTAATGCTGTAATTCGGCCTGCGTCTCCTTTAACGCTTTTTCAAGCATCTCCAGGCGTTGTTCGACCGTCAATGAGCCCGCCCAGCTCGCACCCGGCAGTATCATGACAAGCGCAGAGGCTATGATATTTCTCCTGAACATAATGAATTCCTTTTTCAAATGAATTAAGCGACGGCGGATGCCTTATCCGCGAAATAGCAAAAGAGCAAAGAGGCAATAAAAGCCGCGGCGAGAGCGAGGGCTGAACCCAACAAACAAGCCCAGACGCTATAATCCACCCCGCCGGGGGGAAGAATTTGCATAAAGGTGAAGATGCCTGGCATCCCAAAAGACCAGGCTTTGGTTTGCGCGAGGCCGACCAACAGCCCTCCGCAGGCGCCACTGATACAGGCGATATAAAAGGGATATTTGCGCGGTAAATTAACGCCATAAACGGCCGGTTCGGTGATACCAAAGAGCCCGGTGATTGCAGCCGATCCGGCAACCACTCTCTTTTGCGGGTCGCGTTCAAAGCAGAACATGGCCAGCGCAGCGCCAACCTGCGCCAGAATGGCAGGCACCAGCAAAGGCAGGAGCGAGTCATATCCCAGCACCGTGAAGTTATTAATGCATAACGGCACCAGCCCCCAGTGCAGGCCAAACATGACAAACACTTGCCATAATCCGCCCATAACGATGCCAGCAACCCCCGGAGCAAAGCCGTAGAGCGCCAAATAACCCTGTGCAATGCCTTTACTTATCCAGGTGGCGAGTGGCCCAATAACCAGAAAGGCCAGAGGGGTCGTCACCATCAGACAAAGAAGCGGCGTGACGAAATTTTTCATTGATGAAGGGAGCCAGTTATTAAGGCGTTTCTCTACGACGCCACAAAACCAGGCAGAGAAGATTATCGGGATGACGGAAGCGCTATAATTGATAAACGTAACGGGTAAACCCATAAATTCATGTGGCGTAGCCGCACTTCCCAGAGACTGAATGATGGTGGGATGTATTAATGCGCCACCAATGGCCATCGAGACAAAAGGATTACCGCCAAATTGTTTACCGGCCGTATAGCCCAGAATAACCGGGAAAAAGTAGAACAGGGCATCGCTGGCGCTGAACAGAATGCGATAAGTCCCGCTCTGCTCTGTTAACACATCAAAGACCACCCCGGCTGCCAGGGCCCCTTTCAGTATGCCGGTTGCCGCCATCACGCCTATTAACGGGGTAAAAATACTGGATACCGTATAAATAAAACGATTAATAAGGTTGCCCGTCGCCGTGTCCATACTGGCAGGTGCTTTCTCCCCGATAAGGGCATTGATAGCGTTATAAACATCATGAACATGATTGCCAATCACGACCTGAAACTGACCGGCGCTTTCAACGACCATGATGATACCCGGCGTATTTTTTAAGATCTCAGGCGTAGCTTTATCTCTCTCTTTTAATCTGAAACGCAGGCGGGTTGCACAATGAAGCAAGCTCAGAATATTTTCTTTGCCCCCTACGCCTGTGACAATTTTTTCGGCTAATTCCATTTGTTCATCCTTTAACCGCCGCCGGGAAATAAAAAAAACCTGAAAAAGGCACCTCTATGCAGAGAGGACCTCTTTCAGGTTTTGCCCGTACGTTGACGGTAACAATCCAGTTATCAATGTTTAAGGTATTAACTAAAAATAGCGTCTGATGACACAACTGCGCCGCTCTTTTTTATTCCAGAGCAAAAATAAAAACAATTCAGTGGAGGATAAAATGTGACTAACGCCTAATTAATTCGCGCACCGGCAAAAAATACATCAGGTGTTATTTATATGGGGAATGGATTCTATAAAAATATAACGCCAGCTTTGCTGGCGTTAATAATATTACTCTTTCGGATCTTTACCCGCCAGCATCTTATCCAGCTCATCTCCGCCTACGTGACGGAAGTCCTGCCCCTTCACGAAGTAGAAGATGTATTCACAGATGTTCTGACAACGGTCGCCGATACGCTCAATAGAGCGAGCACAGAACAGCGCGGTCAGAACGCTGGGAATGGTGCGGGAGTCTTCCATCATGTAGGTCATCAGCTGACGCACAATGCCCTCATACTCCTGGTCGACTTTCTTATCTTCGCGGTAGATACGTACTGCTTCGTCCAGATCCATACGTGCAAAGGCGTCCAGCACGTCGTGCAGCATCTGCACGGTGTGGCGGCCCAGCGACTCCAGGCTCACCAGCAGCGGCTGATGCTGCTGGGAGAACTTCTCCAGCGCGGTGCGGCAGATTTTATCCGCCACGTCGCCAATACGTTCCAGCTCGGCAATAGTTTTGATGATCGCCATCACCAGACGCAGGTCGCTCGCCGTTGGCTGACGCTTGGCAATAATGCGCACGCAGGCCTCGTCGATGGCCACTTCCATCATGTTGACGTTCTGATCGCCAGCAATAACGCGCTTCGCCAGCTCGCTGTCCTGGTTGTGCATCGCCGTGATGGCATCGGTCAGCTGCTGTTCCACCATACCGCCCATGGTCATCACCTGGGTGCGGATGCTTTCCAGCTCTGCGTTGAACTGGCCGGAAATATGTTTATTAAGATTGAGGTTGTCCATGGTTCACTCCAAATCAACCGTAGCGGCCAGTAATATAATCTTCAGTTTGTTTCTTCGCGGGGCGGGTGAACAGCGCGTCCGTATCGCTGAACTCAATCAACTCGCCCAGGTACATAAACGCCGTATGGTCGGAACAACGCGCAGCCTGCTGCATGTTGTGGGTCACGATCACCACGGTGTAATCCTGCTTCAACTCGGTGATCAGCTCTTCAATGCGCCCGGTTGAAATAGGGTCCAGCGCCGAGCACGGCTCGTCCAGCAGCAATACATCCGGGCGAATAGCGATACCGCGGGCGATGCACAGACGCTGCTGCTGACCACCGGAGAGAGAGTACCCGCTCTGGTGCAACTTATCTTTGGTTTCGTTCCACAATGCGGCCTTGGTCAAGGCCCACTGCACACGCTCGTCCATATCGGCACGGGAGAGTTTCTCAAACAGACGCACGCCAAAGGCGATGTTGTCATAAATCGACATCGGGAACGGGGTCGGCTTCTGGAATACCATGCCCACTTTCGCGCGCAGCAGGGCGATATCCTGGGCATGCGTCAGGATGTTTTCGCCGTCCAGGATGATTTCGCCTTCAGCGCGCTGCTCTGGGTAGAGCGAATACATCTTGTTAAAGGTACGCAGCAACGTGGATTTCCCACAGCCAGACGGACCGATGAATGCCGTAACCTGGTTCTTGGCGATATCCAGGTTGATATTCTTCAGTGCATGGAATTTACCGTAGTAGAAGTTCAAATCACGAACCTGAATCTTACCCGGGGCAGTATCAACCATACTCATTGACTCTTTTCCTCATTCGGCGCCGCGATGTGCCGCGCCGTAAAAAATTAACCGTGTTTCTTCTTCGCGAAAATGACGCGCGCCAGAATGTTCAGCAACAGTACGCAAAGCGTGATGATCAGCACCCCGGCCCAGGCCAGCTGCTGCCATTCTACGAATGGGCTCATCGCAAATTTAAAGATCGTCACCGGCAGGTTGGCGATCGGCTGCATCATGTCCGTGCTCCAGAACTGGTTGGAGAGAGACGTAAACAGCAGCGGGGCGGTTTCACCGGCGATACGGGCAACGGCCAGCAGGATACCGGTCATGATCCCGGAGACAGACGCTTTCAACGTAATCGCGGAGATCATTTTCCACTTTGGCGTTCCCAGCGCGTAAGCCGCTTCACGCAGGCTGTCCGGCACCAGTTTCAACATATTCTCGGTAGTTCGAATGACGATAGGCACCTGAAGCAGCGCCAGCGCAATCACGCCAGCCCAGCCGGAGAAGTGCTCCATCTGTGCCACCACCACGGTATAAACAAACAGACCGACGACGATAGAGGGCGCAGACAGCAGGATGTCATTGATGAAGCGAATGACTTCAGCCAGCCAGGATTTACGGCCGTACTCCGCCAGATAAATCCCCGCCATGATGCCCAGCGGCGTACCAAAGACCGTCGCCCAGAGGATCAGCAGGCCACTGCCCGCCAGGGCGTTTGCCAGCCCCCCGCCCGCCGTATTCGGCGGCGGCGTCATCTCGGTGAATAGCGCCAGCGACATTCCATCGATACCGCGTACCACGGTGGAGAAAAGAATCCAGACCAGCCAGAACAGACCGAATGCCATCGTCCCCATGGAGAGCGTCAGCGCAATGCGGTTCTTCGTGCGGCGTCTGGCCTGCATTTTGCGGCGGGATTCCGCCAGCTCAGCGGTGTTTTGCATTTCGAGAGTCGCCATTAGCGTGCCCCCTCATTTTTAGCGAGACGCATAATCATCAGCTTAGAAATCGCCAGAACAATGAAGGTGATAACAAACAGAATCAGACCCAGTTCCATCAGCGCCGCAACGTGCAGCCCCGATTCCGCTTCGGCGAATTCGTTCGCCAGCGCAGAAGTAATGCTGTTACCCGGCATATAAAGTGAGACGCTATCGAGCTGGTAGGTGTTACCAATGATAAAGGTCACCGCCATGGTTTCGCCCAGCGCACGCCCCAGGCCCAACATGATGCCCCCGATCACCCCATTTTTGGTGAACGGAAGAACGATGCGCCAGATAACTTCCCAGGTGGTACAGCCGATCCCGTAGGCCGACTCTTTCATCATCACCGGGGTTTGTTCGAAGACATCGCGCATAACCGCCGCAATGTACGGAATAATCATGATGGCGAGGATCACGCCTGCAGCCAGAATACCGATACCGAACGCCGGGCCTGAGAACAGCGCGCCCACAAACGGAATGGCAGAGAGCACATTCCCAACCGGCTCCTGGAAGTATGTGGCGAACAGCGGCGCAAAGATAAACAGGCCCCACATGCCGTATACGATACTCGGAATGGCCGCCAGCAGTTCAATGGCGATACCAAGCGGACGTCGCAGCCAGCCTGGTGCCAGCTCCGTCAGGAACAGGGCGATACCAAAACTCACCGGAACCGCAATCAGCAGGGCAATGAGCGAGGTCACCAGGGTACCGTAAATGGGTACCAGCGCACCAAAGACTTCGTTTGGCGCATCCCACTCTTTGGTCCACAGGAAGGAGAAACCGAATTTCTGAATGCTCGGCCAGGAGGAGAAAATCAGAGACACGATAATGCCGCCCAGCAGCAATAGCACAATCAGCGCAGCCAGTTTTACTAGCGCGCTGAAGATCATGTCGCCTTTTTTTCCCGGAGGATTAAAAGCAGGCTTGGTTGCAGCCATAAATTACTCTTCTGTTAACGTCGTTTCACGAAAGGTGGCGGGCGCTTGCGCCCCCGCCATCTTCGTCAAAAATATCCTGTTAGTACAGCGCTTTACCGCTGCTATCTTTCACGTTAGTTTTCCATGCAGCACGAATCTGCTCAACCACGCTGTCCGGCAGGCTGGCGTAATCCAGGTCATTAGCCTGTTTGCCGCCGTTTTTGTATGCCCAGTCGAAGAACTTCAGCACTTCTGTGCCTTGTTCAGGTTTCTTCTGATCTTTATGAACCAGGATGAAGGTCGTGGAGGTGATTGGCCAGGCTTCGTCACCTTTCTGGTTTGTCAGATCCTGTGCGAAGGATTTGCTCCAGTCAGCGCCTTTTGCTGCGTTAGCAAAGGTCTCTTCGGTCGGGCTCACCGGTTTGCCGTCAGCAGAAACCAGCTTGGTGTAAGCCAGGTTGTTCTGCTTCGCGTAAGCGTACTCTACGTAGCCGATTGAGCCTGGCAGACGCTGTACGAACGCGGCGATACCGTCGTTACCTTTACCGCCCAGACCGGTCGGCCAGTTCACGGTAGAGCCAGAACCTACTTTGGATTTCCACTCTTCGTTCACTTTCGCCAGGTAGCTGGTGAAGACGAAGGAGGTACCGGAACCGTCAGCACGACGAACCACAGCGATGTTCTGCGAAGGCAGCTTCACGCCTGGGTTCAGTTTAGTGATGGCTTCGTCATCCCATTTTTTGATTTTGCCGAGGTAGATATCACCCAGCGTTTTACCATCCAGCACCAGCTCGCCAGACTTCAGGCCCGGGATATTCACGGCCAGCACAACACCGCCGATAACGGTCGGGAACTGGAACAGACCTTCCTGGTTCAGTTTCTCATCAGACAGCGGAGCGTCTGATGCGCCGAAATCAACGGTATTCGCGGTAATTTGTTTAACGCCACCGGAGGAGCCGATACCCTGGTAGTTCACCTTGTTACCAGTCTCTTTCTGGTAAGTATCAGCCCATTTGGCATACACCGGCGCAGGGAAGGTTGCACCAGCACCAGTCAGGCTTGCCTCTGCGAACACAGAGAACGCGCTCATCGATAAGGTCGCGGCGACAACAGTTGCGACAGTGGTACGCATAACTTTCATAATGTCTCCTGCAAGATTTTGGTAAATCGTTGTTTAGTGGCTACGAGGAGCAAAATAGGACAAACAGGTGACAGATAAATGTCCGAATTATGACAGTTTTATTACAGTGAAAATTTCACTTTAATCTAAAACAGATAACTCTTTATTATCAGTAATTTGACGGGTTTTTTGACAGTAAGATTGCAGAAAAATTTTCTTTCTATGACACTCAAAAAATAGCTGAAGATGACAGGTTGTCATCATCACAAGAAGAAAAAAACGGGGAGAAAAGCTCCACCCGAAGGTGGAGCCTGGAGGTATTACTCGACAGTAACCGACTTCGCCAGGTTACGTGGCTGGTCAACGTCGGTGCCTTTAATCAGCGCGACGTGATAAGACAGAAGCTGCAGCGGCACGGTGTAGAAGATAGGTGCAATGACCTCTTCCACATGCGGCATCTCAATGATGTGCATGTTGTCGTTACTCACAAAACCGGCATCCTGATCGGCGAAGACATACAGCTGGCCACCACGGGCGCGCACTTCTTCGATGTTGGACTTCAGTTTTTCCAGCAGTTCATTGTTAGGTGCGACAACGATAACCGGCATATCAGCATCAATCAGCGCCAGCGGACCGTGTTTCAGCTCGCCTGCTGCGTAGGCTTCTGCGTGGATGTAGGAGATCTCTTTCAGCTTCAATGCACCTTCCAGCGCAATGGGATACTGATCGCCACGCCCCAGGAACAGTGCGTGATGTTTGTCGGAGAAATCTTCAGCCAGCGCTTCGATACGCTTGTCCTGCGACAGCATCTGCTCGATACGGCTCGGCAACGCCTGCAGACCGTGAACGATGTCGTGCTCAACAGAAGCATCCTGGCCTTTCAGACGCGCCAGTTTCGCCACCAGCATCAGCAGAACGGTCAGTTGGGTGGTAAAGGCCTTGGTAGAGGCCACGCCGATTTCGGTGCCCGCTTTGGTCATCAGCGCCAGATCGGATTCACGCACCAGGGACGAGCCCGGAACGTTGCAGATTGCCAGCGAACCGAGATAGCCCAGCTCTTTCGACAGGCGCAGCGCCGCGAGTGTATCGGCGGTCTCACCGGACTGAGACAGGGTGATCATCAGGCTGTTTTTGCGTACGGCCGATTTGCGATAGCGGAATTCGGAAGCGATCTCCACATCACAAGGCACACCGGCCAGCGATTCGAACCAGTAGCGAGAAACCATACCGGAGTTGTAAGAGGTCCCGCAGGCCACGATCTGGATATGCTCAACTTTCGCCAGCATCTCATTGGCATTGGCTCCCAGTTCGCTCAGATCCACTTCACCGTGGCTGATACGCCCGGTCAGAGTGTTTTTAATGGCGTTTGGCTGCTCGTAGATCTCTTTCTGCATGTAGTGACGATACGCGCCCTTGTCGCCCGCGTCATACTGCAGGTTAGATTCGATCTCAGCACGTTTAACCTGTACGCCTTTAGTATCGAATACGGTCACGCTACGGCGTGTCACTTCCGCGATGTCACCCTCTTCGAGGAAGATAAAGCGACGTGTCACCGGCAACAGGGCCAGCTGGTCGGAAGCAATGAAGTTTTCACCCATGCCCAGGCCGATAACCATCGGGCTGCCGGAGCGAGCCGCCAGCAGCGTGGACGGATCGCGGGAATCCATGATCACCGTGCCGTAAGCGCCACGCAGTTGAGGAATAGCCCGCAGTACCGCTTCACGCAGCGTACCGCCCTGTGCCAGTTCCCAATGTACCAGGTGGGCAATGACTTCGGTGTCAGTTTCAGAGACGAAGGTATAACCGCGCGCTTTCAGCTCTTCACGCAGCGGTTCGTGGTTTTCTATGATGCCGTTATGCACCACCACGATATGTTCAGAGACATGCGGGTGCGCATTGCCTTCAGAGGGCTCGCCGTGGGTCGCCCAACGGGTGTGAGCAATGCCTGTGCCGCCATGCAGCGGATGTTCTTCCGCGGCCTGTGCCAGCATTTGTACTTTACCGAGGCGGCGCAGACGGGTCATGTGACCTTCTGCATCGACCACCGCCAGACCGGCAGAGTCGTAACCACGGTATTCCAGACGACGTAATCCTTCGAGAAGGATTTCAGCAATATCACGCTGCGCGACTGCGCCAACAATTCCACACATAGTTAAATTTCCTGATTATGGCGTTATGCCATGCGTTGTCGCTGACCTGTTGTTGCCCGTTTTACGGGCGCCCCGAGCCTTGTAGAGAGTGGGGTTATTGTTATAGGTACTGCTATTGGGGGGGATATATATTTATCTCCTCACCCGACACACCGCATCGAATCATCCCTCTCCCCTGAGGAGAGAGGGTTAAAATGCGGAGTAATTACTTTTTCTTCACCGGGCGTTTCCAGCCCTTTTTGTGCACCTGTGGCACGCGGCTTAATACCAGTTCGTCATCCGCTACATCGCGGGTTACCGTGGTACCGGCGGCAATGGTCACGCCTTTGCCAATGGTCACCGGCGCGACCAGCTGTGAATCCGAGCCTACAAATACGTCGTCGCCGATGATGGTTTTGAATTTATTGGCGCCATCGTAGTTACAGGTGATGGTGCCCGCGCCGATATTGACGTTATCGCCAATTTCCGCATCGCCCAGATAGGTCAAATGGCCCGCCTTGGAGCCTTTGCCCAGGCGCGCCTTTTTCATTTCAACGAAGTTACCCACGTGGGCACCTTCCAGCAGCTCCGCACCAGGGCGCAGACGTGCAAACGGCCCGATGGTGCAGGCAGCGGCCAGGTTGGCATCTTCCACCACGCTGTACGGGCTGATTTCACAGTCGTCGCCGATCACGCTGTTTTTGATCACGCAGCCTGCGCCGATCTTAACGCGATGGCCGAGAGTGACCTTCCCTTCCAGAATAACGTTAGTATCAATTTCAACGTCGCGCCCGTGGTTCAGTTCACCACGCAGATCGAAACGCGAAGGGTCACGCAGCATAACGCCTGCGAGCAGCAGCTTTTCAGCCTGCTCAGCCTGATAAACGCGTTCCAGGCGGGAGAGTTGCAGGCGGTTGTTCACGCCCTCCACTTCACTTAAACGATCCGGGTGGACGGCGGCGATTTCGCGGCCTTCCTGATGCGCCAGCGCAATGATATCGGTGATGTAGAACTCACCCTGGGCGTTATTATTGTTCAGCTTCGATAGCCAGCGCTTCATATCCGCGCCGTTGGCAATCAGGATACCGGTATTGATTTCCTGAATTTTACGCTGCGCTTCTGTGGCATCTTTATGTTCAACAATACCGGTGACAGTGTCGTTTTCTCGGGTGATGCGGCCGTAGCCAGTTGGATCATCAAGCTTAACGGTAAGGAGGCCAATGCCGCCCTGCGGTTTAGCATCACGCAGGCGGGTAAGAGTCTCAACGGAAATCAGCGGCACGTCGCCGTAAAGCATCAGGATATCTTCGTCGTCAGCAAAGAACGGCGCAGCCTGCTGCATCGCATGGCCGGTTCCCAGCTGCTCTGCCTGCAGCACCCAGTTCAGTTTGTCGTCACTGAGGGTCTGTTTCAGCATATCGGCGCCGTGACCGTAAACAAGATGAACCTGGTCGGCACCCATTTCGTTAGCGGCATCAATGACATGCTGCACCATCGCTTTCCCTGCAAGGGTATGCAGCACCTTCGGAAGATCGGAATACATGCGGGTGCCTTTACCAGCGGCAAGGATGACCACGCTCATCGCATTGTTCAACATACACGTCCTGACTGTAATTTGAGTGAGAAGTAAAACCCTTTGACGTTGAAAATTCTACATATTTTGCGCCAAAAAATGGAGCGGCGGTAAAACGCACAACATCAGTCAATACGGGCTATTTGAAGATACTTTTCAGGGCAGAGTAAATCACTTTTCGTCCGGAAAATAGCGTCATTGCTGGAACTCTCTTGTTCACACAACAGGTTAGCTATTTTTTCGCCGCAAAAATAAAGATCAGTCAAAAACAAAACATCGTTTTAATTATCCAATAATGTGACAAAGAAAAAAGAAACGGTGTTTCATCCTGATGATAATGGCGCTCAATTATCACTCAGGAGAATAAAAATGAATTATAAATTACCTCTGGCCTTAATGATCTGCAGCGCCTGTGCTGTTAACGCGGCGGAGCAGCCGCAGGTCTGGCGAGCAATTGCGTTCGGCCAGTCCACAGACGTCAATTTCTCCTCGAATGTTTTGCCGGAAAAGGTGGGCGTTAATGATGTCACTATCGATGGTAAAATTCTCGAGCCGGAGGATGCTGCTGATCTGTCTAAACCCGTTGTGATTGAGAGCCGGGGCGGCAAAATTGCCAATTCCCATGATGGACTCACCTTTTTCTACACTGAGCTTCCCACCAGCGAAAACTTTACTCTGCAGGCGACGGTGAGAGTTGATCAATTTGGGCCGGAGAATGGCGCAAAACCCGCCGCGCAGGAGGGTGCTGGCCTGCTGGTGCGTGATGTTATTGGTGTGCCCCGCCAGCAACCGCTGAAAGAGGGCTATGAAGAATTTCCAGCCGCCTCGAACCTGGTCATGAATGCCATTATGACGCAGGATAAAAAAGATCATCATCGGATAAAGCTTCAGGCAATCACCCGCGAGGGGATCTCGCAGCCCTGGGGAAATGCCGGTGCGGCCATTGTGAAACAGAGCTATAAAGAGGAGGTCGATCTCAACCAGACGCCAGAGTTTCGCCTGAAGCTACAACGTACTAACGACGGCTTTATCACCGCCTGGTCACCTGTCGGTAGCGACGAATGGGTGAGTAAAAGTGTTCCGCGCGCAGACCTGATCTCGGTACAGAATCAGGACCACTATTACGTCGGCTTTTTTGCCTCGCGTAATGCCAAAATTACCGTATCCAATGCCTCGCTGACCACTTCCGCTGCGCATAGCGTCGCCAGTAAGCCCTGGCAGGCCAAAGCGCAGCCGGTAGTCGTGCAGATCCTTTCGGCCAGCAAAAGCGTACAAGAGCCCTATCAGGTGCAGGCCCGAGCCAACTATGACGGTGCTTTTACCCTGCGCCAGAACGAAGTGGTGATCGGTAACGAAAAACCGGTTAAAGCCGGAGAGATGTACTCCGCGCCAGCGACTCTAAAAGAGAATAACCTATTCAGCCTCACCTTCACCCCCACCCGCGGCGAAGCCGTAGAGCAGCGCTTCTCCGTTGAGAAGGTCACCGGCATCGAGGCTTCACATCTCTATGTCGCACCGGAGGGCAAAGCTGACGGGAAAGGGACGCTTGCCTCGCCAATGGATTTCGCCACCGCCATCAGCCTGCTCGCCCCTGGCGGCAAGATTACGCTTGCCGCGGGTGACTACCCCCGTAGTGAAATTCCACTCTCCGCCAGCGGCAGCGCTGGGCAGGTGAAGGCGCTCGAGGCGGAGGGTAAAGCCGTTCTGCACGGGCTGCTTGTAGACGCCAGCTACTGGCATATCAAAGGGATTGATGTTACCGCTAAAAGCCTGCGCATACAGGGTAGCCACAACCTGATTGAAGGGGTCACGGCATACCGTAACGACGACACCGGCATTCAAATCTCTTCCCCGGAAAAGATTGGCCGTCCGCTTTGGGCCAGCTATAACCGGGTCGTCAACGCGGAATCTTTTGCCAATGAAGATCCTGGCAAAATCAATGCTGATGGCTTTGCCGTGAAAATGCGGGTCGGAGAGGGGAACCGCCTGGAAAACTGCTATTCCCACGACAATATCGACGACGGCTTTGACCTGTTTAATAAAATCGAAGACGGTGCTAATGGCGTTGTGGTGATCGAGAATTCAATTGCCCGCAATAACACCAGCAATGGCTTTAAGCTCGGCGGGGAAGGGCAGCCGGTGGCACACGAGATTCGTAACAGTAAAGCGGAAGGGAATCATCTGGATGGATTTACCGATAACTTTAACCCGGGCCAGTTAGTGGTAGAGAATAACCTGGCCGTTGATAACCACCGATTCAACTTTATCTTCCGCCCAAGTCCTTACGGCGATGCGTCAACACAGGGAGTATTCAAAGGTAACAAGTCAGTGCGCACACAGCCGGGGCAGTATGACGATGCAGTGGTGGGTAATATCGATGAGACGAACTACTTTATTGAGAAAGGAAAAAGCGTGAACAGCGTGGGTGAGGCGCTGCCAGATGGCGCATCGCTTATCACACAACGGTAAGCGCAGCGCCACTCGGCATTCAGCAGATTAGTGGTTGAACGTACCGAAAGAGACGTTCATGTTGCTGAAGAGAGCGATGATTTTGTTGATCAGTTTCATGATGGCATCCTGAATTATTGAGGTTTATTTTGTGACACACTTCACAAAAAAGGAGTCTACGCCTCATTTTTTAACCGATCAACATTTTTGTGATGTAAATCACAAAATAATAAAACGACATTTCAGTTTCATTTTTACCGAAACGAAACCATAAAAAAAAGCCAGCCTGGATTCCAGACTGGCTTTTCACTTTTCAAGCCGGTGTTACATCGCTTTTTTGGTCAACTCGATAACACGCAGTTTCGCGATCGCTTTGGCCAGCTCCGCAGATGCCTGTGCGTAATCCACGTCACCATGAGAGCTCTTAATGTGCTCTTCCGCTTTACGTTTCGATTCCAGAGCTCGCGCTTCGTCGAGATCCTGGCCACGAATAGCGGTATCAGCCAGAACGGTCACGCTACCAGGCTGCACTTCAAGAATGCCGCCGGACAGATAGATAAACTCTTCATGACCGAACTGTTTAACGATGCGGATCATACCAGGCTTAATGGCGGTGAGCAGCGGTGCGTGACCCGGGAAAATACCCAGTTCACCTTCACTGCCCGTTACCTGGATTTTCTCGACCAGACCAGAGAACATTTGTTGCTCTGCGCTGACGACGTCCAGGTGGTAAGTCATTGCCATATCACCCTCCGATTAAGGCGTTAAAGTTTTTTGGCTTTTTCCACGGCTTCGTCGATGGAACCAACCATGTAGAACGCCTGCTCCGGCAGGTGATCGTATTCGCCTTCCATGATGCCTTTAAAGCCACGGATGGTATCTTTCAGCGGAACGTATTTACCCGGAGAACCGGTGAATACTTCTGCTACGAAGAACGGCTGGGACAGGAAGCGCTGGATCTTACGCGCACGTGCTACCACCAGTTTGTCTTCTTCAGACAGTTCATCCATACCGAGGATGGCGATGATGTCTTTCAGTTCCTGGTAACGCTGCAGCAGGGACTGTACGCCACGCGCGGTGTCGTAGTGTTCCTGGCCAACAACCAGTGGATCCAATTGACGGCTAGTGGAGTCCAGCGGGTCAACGGCCGGGTAGATACCCAGAGACGCGATCTGACGGCTCAGTACCACGGTTGCATCTAAGTGCGCAAAGGTGGTGGCTGGGGATGGGTCAGTCAAGTCATCCGCTGGTACGTATACCGCCTGAACGGAGGTGATAGAACCGGTTTTGGTAGAGGTGATACGTTCCTGCAGAACACCCATCTCTTCCGCCAGGGTTGGCTGGTAGCCTACCGCTGATGGCATACGACCCAGCAGTGCAGATACTTCAGTACCGGCCAGGGTGTAACGGTAGATGTTGTCTACGAACAGCAGAACGTCACGACCTTCGTCACGGAACTTCTCAGCCATGGTCAGGCCGGTCAGCGCAACGCGCAGACGGTTTCCTGGTGGCTCGTTCATCTGGCCATAAACCAGGGATACTTTGTCCAGAACGTTGGAGTCGGTCATTTCGTGGTAGAAGTCGTTACCCTCACGAGTACGCTCACCTACACCCGCAAACACGGAGTAACCGGAGTGTTCGATCGCGATGTTACGGATCAGCTCCATCATGTTTACGGTTTTACCTACACCCGCACCACCGAACAGACCAACTTTACCGCCCTTCGCAAACGGACACATCAGGTCGATAACTTTGATACCGGTTTCCAGCAGTTCCTGAGAGCTGGACAGCTCTTCGTAGGAAGGTGCTGCGCGGTGGATAGCCCAACGCTCTTCTTCACCGATGTCGCCTTTCATGTCGATTGGTTGACCCAATACGTTCATGATACGACCCAGTGTAGCTTTACCTACCGGGACTTCGATCGGGTGCTCAAGGTCTTTCACTTCCAGACCACGACGCAGACCGTCAGAAGAACCCATGGCGATGGTACGTACGATACCGCCGCCGAGCTGCTGCTGAACTTCCAGCACCAGGCTCTCGTTACCATTCTGAACCTCAAGAGCATCGTACACGCGCGGTACGGCATCCTGAGGGAATTCGACGTCAACTACGGCGCCGATTACCTGGACAATTTTTCCAGTAGCCATCTTGAATCCTCTACGAATTAACCTGGTTATACCGCGGATGCACCACCGACGATCTCGGTGAGTTCCTGAGTAATGCTGGCCTGACGAGCTTTGTTGTAAACCAACTGCAGCTCTTTAATCAGGCTGCCGCCATTGTCGGTAGCGGCTTTCATCGCCACCATACGTGCGGCCTGCTCGCTGGCCAGGTTTTCTACCACGCCCTGATAAACCTGTGATTCAACGTAACGACGCAGCAGGGTATCCAGCAGCGGTTTCGGATCCGGTTCGTACAGGTAATCCCAGGCTTTTTGTTTCAACTCGTCATCTTCTGATGCCGGCAAAGGCAGCAGCTGCGTGAGGGTTGGAACCTGAGACATGGTGTTAATAAATTTGTTATTTACGATGTACAGTCTGTCCAGACGGCCTTCATCGTAGGCCTGCAGCATCACTTTTACCGGACCGATCAGTTCGGACAGGGACGGGTTATCACCCATACCGGTCACCTGAGCGACAATATTGCCACCCACGGAATTAAAGAAAGACACACCTTTGGAGCCGATCATCGCGATATCGCTCTGAACGCCTTTTTCGGTCCATGCTTTCATATCCGCCAGCAGTTTTTTGAACAGGTTGATGTTCAAGCCACCACACAAACCACGGTCGGTAGACACCACCAGGTAGCCCACGCGCTTAACGTCGCGTTCTTCCAGGTAAGGGTGCTTATATTCCAGATTCCCGTTTGCAAGGTGACCAATCACTTTGCGCATGGTATCTGCATAAGGACGGCTGGCCGCCATGCGATCCTGCGATTTACGCATTTTGGAAGCGGCGACCATCTCCATCGCTTTAGTGATCTTCTGCGTGTTCTGGACGCTTGCGATCTTACTACGTATCTCTTTTGCGCCGGCCATGAGCTTCTCCTCAATGCCTTGCGGTCTGCCCTAAGACAGACCGCCAGACGTTACCAGGACTGGGTTGCTTTGAAGGAATCGAGCAGGCTTTTCAGCTTGCCTTCGATTTCGTCGTTATAGCCACCGGACTGGTTGATCTCTTGCATCAGCGGAGCGTGGTCACGGTCAGCGAAAGCCAGCAGAGCGGCTTCGAAGCTACCGATTTTCGCCAGTTCTACATCCGCCAGATAACCACGTTCTGCTGCGAACAGTACCAGGCCCTGCTGTGCAACTGACATCGGGGCATACTGTTTCTGTTTCAGCAGTTCGGTCACTTTCTGACCGTGGTCAAGCTGTTTACGGGTTGCATCGTCAAGGTCAGATGCAAACTGGGAGAACGCTGCAAGTTCACGATACTGTGCCAGCGCGGTACGGATACCACCGGACAGTTTCTTGATGATCTTGGTCTGAGCTGCACCACCTACACGGGATACGGAGATACCCGGGTTAACTGCCGGACGAATACCGGAGTTAAACAGGTTGGTTTCCAGGAAGATCTGACCATCGGTAATGGAAATTACGTTGGTCGGAACGAACGCAGAAACGTCACCCGCCTGGGTTTCGATAATCGGCAGAGCGGTCAGGGAGCCGGTTTGACCTTTCACTTCACCTTTAGTGAAGTTCTCAACGTATTCCGCGTTAACGCGGGATGCGCGCTCCAGCAGACGGGAGTGGAGGTAAAACACGTCGCCCGGGAATGCTTCACGTCCTGGTGGACGACGGAGCAGCAGGGAAACCTGACGGTAAGCAACAGCCTGTTTAGACAGGTCATCGTATACGATCAGCGCATCTTCACCGCGGTCACGGAAATATTCGCCCATTGCGCAACCGGCATATGGTGCCAGGTACTGCAGTGCTGCGGATTCAGACGCGGTTGCAACAACAACGATGGTGTTAGCCAGCGCACCGTGCTCTTCCAGCTTACGCACCACGTTAGAGATGGTGGAAGCTTTCTGGCCGATAGCGACGTACACACATTTGATGCCGGAATCGCGCTGGTTGATGATGGCGTCGATAGCCATCGCGGTTTTACCGGTCTGACGGTCACCGATGATCAGTTCACGCTGACCACGACCGATTGGGATCATGGCATCAACGGATTTGTAACCCGTCTGAACAGGCTGATCAACAGACTGACGATCGATAACGCCCGGAGCGATAACTTCGATTGGCGAGAAGCCATCGTTATCAACCGGACCTTTACCGTCGATTGGCGCACCCAGGGTGTTTACAACGCGACCCAGCATGCCACGGCCAACCGGCACTTCCAGAATACGGCCAGTACACTTAACCTTCATGCCTTCGGCGAGGTCAGCGTATGGACCCATCACAACTGCACCTACGGAGTCGCGCTCCAGGTTCAGTGCGATTGCGTAACGGTTACCCGGCAGGGAAATCATCTCACCCTGCATACAATCGGCCAGGCCGTGAATGCGGATAACACCGTCACTTACAGAAACAATAGTACCTTCGTTATGAGCTTCGCTCACAACATTGAACTGAGCAATGCGCTGCTTGATCAGTTCGCTGATTTCGGTGGAATTCAGTTGCATGCTCCAGTCCCCTTAAGACTGCAAGACGTCTGCAAGGCGCTCAAGACGGCCGCGTACGCTACCATCAATGACCATATCACCCGCACGGATGATTACGCCTGCCATTACAGACTTATCGATTTTGCAATTCAGCTTAACTTTGCGTGACAGACGTTTTTCCATCGCGGCAGTGATTTTCGCAAGCTGTTCTTCACTCAGTTCGTTCGCCGAGGTGACTTCAACTTCGGCGGTGGCTTCACTGAGGGCACGTAAGTGCACAAACTGCTCGAGAACATCCGGGAGCACACGCAGACGACCGTTTTCAGCCATAACCTTAATCAGGTTCTGGCCATTGTCATCCAGCTGCTCACCACAGACGGCGATGAACGACGCGGCGAGGGTTTCTGGTGCCATAGCCCCGGAAAGCATCTCTGCCATTTGTTCGTTTTTCGTTACCTCGGCGGCAAACGCCAGCATGTTCTGCCAGCGATCGACATTTTGGTGTTCGACAGCAAAGTCAAAAGCTGCTTTGGCGTAGGGGCGAGCTACCGTAACAAATTCAGACATCAGCCCCTCCCTCCTTACAGTTCAGCGACAAGTTTATCCACGATGTCGCTATTAGCAGCTTCATCCACGGAACGTTCGATGATCTTCTCGGCGCCAGCAACAGCCAGAATCGCAACCTGCTTACGCAGTTCTTCGCGAGCACGTTTACGCTCGGCTTCAATTTCAGCCTGCGCTTGCGTCACGATTTTAGTGCGTTCCTGTTCTGCTTCAGCTTTTGCTTCGTCCAGGATCTGAGAACGACGTTTGTTCGCCTGCTCGATGATTACCTGGGCTTCCGCTTTCGCTTTTTTCAGCTGGTCGGTCGCGTTGGCCTGTGCAAGGTCCAAATCTTTCTTAGCGCGTTCTGCAGAAGCCAGACCGTCAGCAATTTCTTTCTGACGTTTTTCGATGGCAGCCATTAAAGGCGGCCATACATACTTCATGCAGAACCAGACAAAGATAACAAACGCGATGGCCTGGCCGAGGATTGTTGCGTTCATGTTCACAGCACAATACCTCTTTAAATTTACAACTGTGGCTTAGGGTGTTTAATACTGCTTACTACGCGACAGCAAACATCACGTACAGACCCAGACCTACAGCGATCATCGGGATAGCATCCACCAGACCCATAACGATAAAGAACTGAGTACGCAGCAGAGGAATCAGATCCGGCTGACGCGCTGCGCCTTCCAGGAATTTACCCCCGAGGATGCCGATACCGATCGCAGCACCGATCGCCGCCAGACCCATCATCACAGCGGCAGCCATGTACAGCAGATCCATATTCAGGTTTTCCATGACAGTCTCCAGTTTGTTTCAGTTAAAACGTAGTAGTGTTGGTAAAAAAATCAGTGCTCTTCAGACGCCATCGACAGATAGACGATCGTCAGAACCATGAAGATAAAGGCTTGCAGCGTAATAATCAGGATGTGGAAAATGGCCCATGGCACATTCAGAACCCACTGTGACCACCACGGCAGAAGACCCGCGATCAGAATGAAAATCAGCTCACCCGCATACATGTTGCCGAACAGTCGCAGACCGAGAGAGATCGGTTTGGACAGCAGGCTAACGCCTTCCAGAATCAAGTTGATTGGAATGAACGCCCAGTGGTTGAACGGCTGCAGGGTAAGCTCTTTCACGAAGCCGCCTACACCTTTCATTTTGATGCTGTAGAAAAGAATCAGGATGAACACGCCCAGCGCCATAGACAGGGTGATGTTCACGTCAGCAGACGGAACCACACGCAGGGCTGGCAGGCCGAAGATGTGCTCGCCGATAAACGGCAGCAGGTCGATCGGCAGCAGGTCCATCAGGTTCATCAGGAAGACCCACACAAAGACAGTCAGTGCCAGCGGAGCAATAACCTTGCTCTTACCGTGGTACATGTCTTTGACGCTGCCATGGACGAAGCCAATGATCATTTCGATGAAAGTCTGGAATTTCCCGGGAACACCGCTGGTCGCGCGTTTCGCTACGCCACGGAAAATGGCCAGGAACAACAGACCCAGTACCACCGAGAAGAACATGGAGTCGATATTAATCGTCCAGAAGGTGGCCGGGGGGTTATGCGGATCCACCAGCGAGAATGTACGCAGGTCGATCTGAAGGTTGTTCAGATGGTGACCTATGTAATCCTGCGGCGTCATATTTTCTGAAGCCATGATGCCTTTTACCCTTTGTTATTGATTACAGCTGGCGCCAGAATTTGTACCACCAGCACCAAAACCCACGTCACTATCAGCGGCAGAAATACCACTTTAAAAACAGCCAGCGCCACCACCAGGAGGGCAAAGGTCAGCAACACCTTACACACTTCGCCCAGAGCGAAGGACCAGGCCATGCGGCCTTTGGCAGGTGTATGCGCCTGATGACGCCAGGCAAAAATCATAAACAGCATGTTTGGCAGAACCACCGCCAAACCTCCGCTTAACGCAGAGATGCCCCAGAAGGGGTCTTTAAGGCTGAACAGCAATCCACTTGCTATCACGGCCAGAAACTGAATGAACAGAAGCTTACGAGCAACGTTTCGACTCAAGAGCGACACAGACATCACGTATTTACTCCTGCTCCCTTCGAGGTATGCCGCGTGTCGTATAAAACGTCCTTTGAGGCTCAGAGTCAAGCATCAAAAAGCGGACAAATTATACGGTGCGCCCCCGTGATTTCAAACAATAAGTAGCGAAAAGGTGAATAAATGTTTAAATATTTTTCCCCAGCGCTATTTATTAACTTTTCCACAAACAGCCTGTGCGGATACAAAACTGCAAACAGCGCGCAAACGTTGGTGATAAAGCGTGCACGGGATCACAAAATACACATTTACGATAAGGTCGTTTAAATCAAACAATTAAAACGCTTTAATTCATCTTTCTGAAAATAAAGGCGAATTTACCCAACTATTTTTAAAACAGGCCAGTACACAATAAAAACCTTTTATTGACATTCTTAATAAATATTTAACATTAAGCGTAGTGACCTTTTTTGACTTTTAGCCTGCTGATACTTTCGCTGTTGATTATATTTTTGGTTAACTACATGCCATAGTTAACGGCAAGAAAATCCACGGTAACAGCAAGGTTAAATTAAGGCAGACCTGTTCTCGAATGACGCCTGCCTTTTTAACACCCAAAGAACAGCACAAATTCCACATTTTTTATTAATATTTTAAATATTGTTTGGCTTAATTATCACCAAATGACGCTCTCCGGTGAGCTGCGGTACCTTTAATTTCACACTCTTCTCGACAGCGTATTTCGACGGCAACAGCGCAATCTCCTCTTCCGGCATCACCCCTTTCAGCGCATAAAAACGCCCCTGCTCGCCCGGCAAGTGATGACACCAGCTCACCATATCATTCAGGGAAGCAAAGGCACGGCTGATCACCCCATCGAACGGCGGCTCGGCCGGAAACTCCTCTACCCTGCTCTGTACAAGAGTAATGTTTTCCAGCTTCAATTCATGCTGCACCTGTTTGAGGAAGCGCACGCGCTTGCCAAGGCTATCCAGCAACGTGAACTGGCACTCAGGGCGCACAATGGATAATGGAATGCCAGGCAGACCCGGACCGGTACCGACATCGATAAAACGCGCCCCTTCCAGATGGGGAGCCACCACGATACTGTCGAGGATATGACGTACCAGCATCTCGTTGGGGTCGCGTACGGAGGTCAGGTTGTACGCTTTGTTCCATTTGTTCAGCATGTCGACATAGGCCACCAGCTGATTTTTCTGGTGATCGGTGAGCGAAATACCTGCTTCATCCAGCAGACGAGAGAGTTTGTTAAGCACGGTGAATACCTGTTGAGATGCAGTCAGAGGGAGACCAGTTCCCTCTGCTGTAAAGTTCGATCCGCCCGGTAAGCGTAGCCTTACCGGGCAATTTTACAAATCTTAAGCACTGCGGCGCAGCATACCCTGTTTTTTCAGCCAGACCAGCAGAATTGAGATCGCAGCCGGCGTCACGCCAGAGATACGCGATGCCTGACCGATTGAGACCGGCTTGTGATCGTTCAGCTTGGCGATCACTTCGTTGGAAAGACCGGTAACCTGGCGGTAATCCAGGACGGCAGGCAGCAAGGTGTTTTCGTTGCGCTGCTGTTTTTCAATCTCGTCCTGCTGGCGAGCGATATAGCCTTCGTATTTCACCTGAATTTCTACCTGCTCGGCCGCTTCGGCATCTGCCAGGCCCGGCGCGAACGGCGTCATCTGCATCAGCTGTGCGTAAGTCATCTCTGGACGACGCAGCAGATCTTCTGCGCTGGCCTCTCTGGAGAGTGGCGCAGTTAGGTGAGCGTTCACTTCAGCAGCTGAGTCAGAGAGCGGATTCACCCAGGTCGACTTCAGGCGCTGACGTTCGGTTTCGATGCGCTCCAGTTTCTCGTTGAAGCGCGCCCAGCGTTCGTCATCCACCAGTCCCAGTTCACGGCCCATTTCGGTCAGACGCAGGTCAGCGTTGTCTTCACGCAACATCAGGCGGTATTCCGCTCGGGAGGTAAACATGCGGTACGGCTCTTTGGTCCCGAGCGTACAGAGATCGTCCACCAGCACGCCAAGGTATGCCTGATCGCGACGCGGAGCCCAGCCCTCTTTTTCGGCGGAGAAGCGGGCTGCGTTGAGACCGGCCAGTAACCCCTGAGCGGCAGCCTCTTCGTAACCGGTGGTCCCATTGATCTGGCCGGCAAAGAACAGCCCCTCGATGTATTTGCTCTCGAGGGTAGGTTTCAGGTCGCGCGGATCGAAGAAATCGTACTCAATGGCGTAGCCAGGACGCACAATCTTCGCGTTTTCCATGCCCTGCATGGAGCGCACAATCTGCATCTGTACATCGAACGGCAGGCTGGTGGAGATACCGTTCGGGTAAATTTCGTTGGAGGTCAGCCCTTCCGGTTCGAGGAAGATCTGGTGTTGGTTACGATCGGCGAAGCGCATGACCTTGTCTTCGATCGACGGGCAGTAGCGCGGGCCGATCCCTTCGATCACACCGGCATACATCGGGCTACGATCAAGGTTATTACGGATCACGTCGTGGGTTTTTTCATTGGTGTGCGTGATATAGCACGGCACCTGCTGCGGGTGTTGAGCCGCATTGCCCATGAACGAGAAGACCGGCATCGGGTTATCGCCATGCTGTTGCGCCAGTACGCTGAAATCGATGGTACGAGCGTCAATACGCGGCGGTGTCCCCGTTTTCAGGCGATTAACGCGCAGCGGCAGCTCACGCAGACGGCGCGACAACGAAATGGACGGCGGATCGCCAGCACGGCCACCGCTGTAGTTATCCATTCCAATATGAATTTTGCCATCCAGGAAGGTGCCCACGGTCAGTACCACGGATTTCGCGCGGAATTTCAGCCCCATCTGGGTTACGGCACCGACGACACGATCGTTTTCCACAATCAGATCCTCAACCGCCTGCTGGAAGATCATCAGGTTCGGTTGATTCTCCAGCGCGGTGCGTACCGCCTGACGGTAGAGCACGCGGTCTGCCTGAGCACGCGTCGCACGGACGGCTGGGCCTTTGCTTGCGTTTAGTATCCTAAACTGAATGCCGGCCTGATCGATCGCTTTTGCCATCAGGCCGCCAAGCGCATCCACTTCTTTTACCAGGTGTCCTTTCCCAATGCCGCCAATCGCCGGATTGCAGGACATCTGTCCCAGCGTGTCGATATTGTGTGTCAAAAGCAGGGTCTGTTGACCCATTCGCGCTGCGGCCATCGCGGCCTCAGTGCCTGCATGACCCCCGCCAATGATGATGACGTCAAAAGGATCCTGATAAAACATGGTGGTCTGCCTCGCATAAAGCGGTTTGAAAATGGATTGAAGCCCGGGCCGAGGATTCTACTCAACTTTAGTCTTTCGAGAAAGCACTGGGATCCTGGGCTATTAAAAAGAAGATCTCTTTCTTTAGAGATCTGTTCTATTGTGATCTCTTATTAGGATCGCCGGATCTTGTGGATAAGCCGGATCTCACAAATAAGATCATGTGGTTAGAGAGGATCGTTTGCTGTGAATGATCGGTGATCCTACGACGTATAAGCTGGGATCAGATCGCGATGTTATACACAGCACAAAAAGTAATCGAAGGTTGTTAGTGGGATAACTACGGGTTAATCCAAGCTTTTAACCAGAGTTATCCACATCTGTTCGCGCGATCTTTAATCGTTTTTGAGTAAATTTTTCCATTTACCCAACCATTCTTCGGCTGGATCTTCCGGAATGTCATGATCGAGGACGTTGATCTTCAGCGTTTCGCCAATCTGTTTTGCCCCACAGGCGGTAAATGCGGCATCAACTTTGTCCACCGCACCACAGAAGGTGTCATATTCGCGGCTGCCAATACCAATTGAACCGAAACGCACGCCGGAGAGGTCTGGCTGCTGTTCCTGCAGTTCATCGTAGAGGGGCTGGAGGTTATCGGGGAGATCCCCCGCACCATGGGTCGAGGTGATCAATAGCCAGATCCCCTCCACAGAGAGATCCTCAAGCAACGGCCCGTGCAGGGTTTCAGTAGAAAAACCGGCCTCTTCCAGCTTTTCAGCCAGGTGCTCTGCAACATATTCTGCACCGCCAAGGGTGCTACCGCTGATAAGAGTAATGTCTGCCATGGATCGCTCGCTCATATAAAGAGGGAAACATTGTACGCTGTGAGCGAGCTGGGATCTACCTGTGGAAAATGTGGGAATAATTTTTCCCGATCAGGGGCGGATGGTACGCATGATCGGGTTCTGCAGGGAGATCAAGGTTTCGGTGGACTGGATTTCATCGATTGTTTGGATCTTGTTGATAAGTACCTGCTGCAGGGCATCGATCGATCGGCACATTACTTTTATAAAGATGCTGTAATGGCCTGTGGTGTAGTACGCCTCGGTGACTTCATCCAGCGCGTTCAGCCTGGCCAGCGCCGAAGGATAGTCTTTCGCACTCTTTAGTATGATGCCAATAAAGCAGCAGACGTCGTAGCCCAACTGCTTAGGGCTGACATCGATATGGGCGCCGGTAATAATGCCCGCCTGCTTCATTTTCTCTACGCGTACATGGATGGTACCTGGACTGACGCCAAATTGTTTGGCCAGCTCAGCATAGGCCGTGCGGGCATTGGCCATTAACGCTTCCAGGATGCCCCGGTCCAGATTGTCGATCTGATAATTTTCCATAGGTTTTTCTTATGTAGATTGCTGATTTTCTCTATTTTAGCGTCTTATTTTAACGAATCAAAAGTGTAGTTGGCATTTTATTGTGGGATTATTGTATGGCGGCGTTTTTTGTTGCTTAATCAATTGCAACAGGACGCAGGAGTATAAATATGAAAACCGCATACATCGCAAAACAACGCCAGATCAGTTTCGTTAAATCCCACTTTTCCCGCCAGTTGGAAGAGAGGCTGGGCCTGATAGAAGTGCAGGCACCTATCCTCAGCCGTGTGGGCGATGGGACGCAAGATAACCTGTCTGGTTGCGAAAAAGCGGTTCAGGTTAAAGTGAAAACACTGCCAGACGCCCAGTTCGAAGTGGTTCATTCACTGGCGAAGTGGAAGCGTCAAACCCTGGGACAACACGACTTCAGCGCGGGCGAAGGGCTTTACACGCACATGAAAGCCCTTCGCCCCGATGAAGACCGCCTTACTGCTATTCACTCTGTCTACGTTGACCAGTGGGACTGGGAACGTGTCATGGGGGATGGCGAGCGTCATACCCGCACGCTGAAATCCACGGTTGAAGCTATCTACGCCGGGATCAAAGCGACCGAAGCGGCCGTAAGCAAAGAGTTTGGGCTGACCCCGTTCCTGCCAGAGACGATCCAGTTCGTTCACAGCCAGGATCTTTTGACACGTTATCCGGATCTGGATGCCAAAGGCCGTGAGCGTGCCATCGCTAAAGAGTTGGGTGCCGTATTCCTGATTGGTATCGGCGGCAAGCTGTCCGATGGTCAGCGCCACGATGTACGTGCCCCGGACTACGATGACTGGAGCAGTGAAAGCGAGAGCGGTTTTGCGGGTCTGAACGGCGATATTCTGGTGTGGAACCCTATCCTTGAAGATGCGTTTGAACTCTCTTCAATGGGGATCCGTGTCGATGCAGAAGCCCTGAAGCGTCAGCTTTCTATTATGGGTGATGAAGATCGCCTGCAGCTGGAGTGGCATCAGGCGCTGCTGCGCGGTGAAATGCCGCAGACGATTGGTGGCGGTATCGGCCAGTCACGTTTGACAATGCTGTTATTACAGCTGTCGCATATCGGCCAGGTTCAGTGCGGTGTCTGGCCACAGCAGGTGCGTGAAAGCATCGACGCCCTTCTTTAATTAACGCCGCCAGCGTCGAAGCAGGCGGCTACGTAACCCGGTATCAAAGCGCCAGATATGATCGAAGATGCGCATGATGCCGGGTTTTCCATGTGCCGACATCGCTACGGCATGGAACCGATGCTGGTGCACCTGCTGCAACACCTTCACTTTGTTTACCACCTCTTCCGGCAATCGCTGAGCTATAAAGTCAGAAATCACCACGGCGTCCGCATCGTACCACTCCCCGCCCTGCATGCGCTCGATAATGGCGCGAAAACAGCTGGCGAGATCCGTGCCGCCGCGAAAGCGCTGGCTGAGAAAGCGGATCGCCTGCTCTATCCCCTCCGGGCCTGTCAGTTCATAGCCCACCACTTCGCTGGAGAAGAGCATAATAAAGCAGCGGCGACGATCGGCGAGGGCAACCCGCATCAGCGCCAGACAAAACGCCTTGGCGCACTGCTCATTAAAGCCCCCCATCGAACCCGAGGTATCTACACAGACGATAAACGGACCGCGCGGCTGTTCATCAAAATCCTGATGCACAACCGGTCGCTGACTCACCTTCTCCCGCCAGGCTTCACCGTGTAGCCGATAAGTGAGAAGCTGTTTTTCCACCAGCCGTCGATAAAACTCATACTCCAGTTCGGTGATACCCAGCGTGGCCAGCTCAGGCGGTAACAGCCGCAGGATATCATCGCTCTGTTGCAGCCCGTCGACCTGTTCTGGCACGGTGGCCGGTTCACGTACCAGGGTACGGAAGGTCTCCATCGGCGCGTCTTTCTTCGGAACTGATTTGGCCTCTCTGGAGCGCCCCAGCTGTTCCGCCAGCTGCATCAGTTCGGGTTGCTGCGTAAGAAAATCGCCGTAGCGCACAATCAACTGATAGTCGCCGCGTTTAAGCTGACCTGCACTCATGTCCCATAGCCGACCAGCGGCGTTGTCATTCTCGACCAGTACCGGCTCCAGCGCGCCTGCCAGGGTCATACGTTCCTGCACTTCACTGAGTAATTGTTCGCGCTCTTCCTCCAGCAATTGCTGATTAAGCGTCGTGGCCTGCACCACTAAGCTCAGGCGCCAACGCTGGAGGAACAGCGTGTGGAGCGCAGGCGTAAAGGTGGCGTTATCCGCCACCAGCTGTCGGGCCTGGCTTGCGAATGGCGAATGGACGTTATCCAGTAGAGTCAGGATCTGTGGAAGCTGGACAATCAGCTGCGGGGTGGAGAGCAGCTGGCTTTGCTGATAGCACATCACCTCTTCGGTCAGCTCGGGCGGAACGCGCGTATCCTTCATCCGCTTTCGCAATCCTTCTCGCCAGCGGGGAAGATCGTCGGTAATGGCTGTTTTTAATTTGGGAAATTTTTCAAAAAAGATCGCCAGCTGAGGTGAGGCGAGTAGCGCAACAACGAGTTCCTCAATTAACCCCTCTTCGCCCACAGCCAGCATGATATTTAAGGTATCCAGCGTTAGCATTGACGCGCCTGTTTAATCTGCGCGCCTACATCCTGCAGACTGGCTTCGATACGACCTAACCAGTCGCTGTGAATAAACAGACATTTTTGCTGCTCGCTAAAGCGCGTATGTTGCTGGTGCCAGGCGTTATCCAGCGCTTCCAGCTGCTGGGTGATTTCGTCGGGAACGCTGTCAGAGGTGCTGCCGGGCAGCGCAAGGCGCGATCCCTGAAGACTCACGTCGCGGATCACCAGATGCAGACTGCCGTCCACCTCCATGTTCAACGGCTGAGCAAAGCCAATGCCGTTGAGTTTGCCGCGGATTTCGCCACCCTTGCTAAGCCACTGGGCCAGAGGCTCGCGCTCGATAGTGACATGAATCACCTGCATATCGTGCAGTTTGAGCGGCTGCTGGAGTAACAGTGTCAGCGTGGTCTCGCTCAGCTCCTCGGGCAGCTCGTAGTGCGGTTTACGGGCAAACATGCCGCTCTGTCGGCTAACGCGTAGTGCTGTTTTATCACTCTGTTGCTGCTGCAACTGAATGCGTCGTTGCGATATAGCACCGAGCTGGTTAAGCATCTCCTGCTGACCCCAGGCATGCGCGGTCATCAATACTTCCAGCTGTTGCTGCATCAGATTCATGCCATTCGCGTCGTGCCAGAGACAATCTTTCAACAGAATGAGGTCGATAGGCGCGACCGCATCGCGGCCGCTAAAGAAGGCGCTGGCCTGCAGCAAGCGGATCGCTTTTTTCCAGCGGCGATCCGACACGTACGGCGCGCCAGACAGGTTATCCAGCTGCTGACGTAACATAAAGATCAGGTCAAAGACCGCATCCGGCAGGGTGATTTTGCCGATCTCTCCTTGCCACTGCTGGTACTCTTCATCGGTAACCTGCAGCCCGGCGGGAACCGGGTTGTCATTTTCATCCTGCTGGCTAATCAGCAACGAGCGGAAATTGGCCTTATCCTGAACCTTGTCGAGCCACAGGCGAATCAGCATACGGTCATACAGCGCTTCCAGGCTGCTGTCAGCCTCTGGCAGCTCATTCGATGCGGCCACCAGCAAGCGCATGGGGATCTTCTCTTCGTGGGCACCGTTACGGAAGCGGCGTTCGTTAATGGCGGTAAGCAAGGTATTCAGGATCGCCGGGCCGGCTTTCCATATCTCATCAAGAAAAACGATTTCCGCTTCGGGCAGATATCCTGTAGTCAGTCGTTCATACCGCCCTTCATCTTTTAACGCCTGAATGGAGAGGGGACCGAATACCTCTTCCGGCGTGGAGAAGCGCGTCATCAGGTATTCGAATGCCCGGGCATGCTGAAAAGCAAACTTCAGACGGCGGGCGATCAGGCTTTTGGCAATGCCTGGTGGGCCAAGTAGAAAGACGCTTTCACCGCTCAGTGCCGCCAGTAAACAGAGCCGAATGGCGTGGCTACGTTCGAACAGCCCTTTTTCTAACGCACTGCTTAGACGAGAAATTCTTTCTGCTAATAAATGAGTGTGAGCCATAATTATTCTGCATCCTTTCGCCGTGGATCCGGCTAGTTGAAGCGAGTATAGACGTTTCGTCATGCGCTGGTAATAGACTGAAGTGCGGCGCTATTTTCTTTGCGTTACGTTAAGCGGACTGCATTTAGGGGTACGATTTTGCAATGAATCGTGCATACTGTGCGCCTTTTTGTGGGCCAAGGGACTAAGCACACATTTGTTATATCAACGAAAAGACTAGTCTATGAGCACTGAGAATAAGCAATCATTACCCGCAATCACGCTTGCGGCGATCGGGGTTGTCTACGGTGATATTGGCACCAGCCCGCTTTATACGCTACGCGAATGTTTGTCCGGTCAGTTTGGTTTTGGCGTTGAACGTGACGCTGTGTTCGGTTTTTTATCCCTGATTTTCTGGCTTCTCATCTGTGTTGTTTCTATTAAATACCTGTCGTTCGTCATGCGCGCGGATAACGCCGGTGAAGGCGGGATCCTGACCCTGATGTCTCTGGCCGGGCGTAATACCTCGCCAAAAATGACCTCGTTTCTGGTCATCATCGGCCTGATAGGCGGTAGTTTCTTTTATGGCGAGGTAGTGATAACCCCGGCGATATCGGTGATGTCCGCCATCGAGGGGCTGGAGATTATCGCGCCGGAGCTTGATACCTGGATTGTGCCGCTCTCGATTCTGGTGTTAACACTGCTATTTGCGATTCAGAAGCACGGAACCGGGCTGGTGGGTAAGCTTTTTGCCCCGATTATGCTGGCGTGGTTCCTGATTCTGGCGGTGCTGGGCCTGCGCGGTATTATCGCCAACCCGGAAGTGCTGCAGGCGCTGAATCCCGCCTGGGCGGTCCACTTCTTCATGGAGTATAAAACCGTCTCCTTTGTCGCGCTGGGCGCGGTGGTGCTCTCTATTACTGGCGTGGAAGCACTCTATGCGGATATGGGCCACTTCGGTAAATTGCCGATTCGCCTCGCATGGTTCTCGGTCGTGCTGCCCTCGCTGGTGCTTAACTACTTTGGTCAGGGCGCGCTGTTGCTGAAGAATCCGGAAGCGATTAAAAACCCGTTCTTCCTGCTGGCACCGGAGTGGGCGCTGGTACCGATGCTGTTCATCGCCACTCTGGCGACGGTGATCGCCTCGCAGGCGGTGATATCAGGCGTCTTCTCTCTGACCCGTCAGGCCGTTCGTCTGGGCTACCTCTCACCGATGCGGATTATCCATACCTCCGAAATGGAGTCCGGACAGATTTACATCCCTTTCATTAACTGGCTGCTCTACTTTGCGGTAGTTATCGTTATTGTTAGCTTCGAGCACTCCAGCAATCTGGCCGCGGCTTACGGTATCGCCGTCACCGGCACCATGGTGCTGACCTCGATACTTTCTACTACGGTGGCTTATCGCAACTGGCACTGGAACAAGTTCCTCGTCGCCATCATCCTGGTGGCTTTCCTCTGCATCGACGTACCGCTGTTCTCGGCAAACCTCGATAAGATTGTCTCCGGTGGCTGGTTGCCGCTGACGCTGGGTCTGGTGATGTTTATTGTGATGACCACCTGGAAGAGCGAGCGTTTCCGGCTGCTGCGTCGCATGCACGAACACGGTAATTCCCTTGAGGCGATGATTGCCTCGCTGGAGAAATCCCCGCCGGTGCGAGTGCCAGGTACCGCGGTATATATGTCACGCGCATTAAATGTGATCCCGTTTGCCCTGATGCACAATCTCAAGCACAACAAGGTGCTGCATGAGCGGGTTATCCTGCTGACACTGCGTACTGAAGATGCCCCTTACGTGCATAACGTGCGTCGCGTGCAGATTGAGCAGCTCTCGCCGACCTTCTGGCGCGTAGTGGCGAGCTACGGCTGGCGCGAAACGCCAAACGTCGAAGAGGTGTTCCACCGCTGCGGTCTGGAAGGTCTTAGCTGCCGGATGATGGAGACCTCGTTCTTCATGTCGCACGAATCGCTGATTATCGGTAAACGTCCGTGGTATCTACGTTTACGCGGCAAGCTGTATCTCATTCTGCAGCGTAACGCGCTGCGTGCGCCTGACCAGTTTGAAATTCCGCCCAATCGCGTCATAGAGTTAGGTACACAGGTCGAGATTTAACCCCTCCGCCCGGCGATCCCCCCGCCGGGCATCTTCTTTTTACCCCGCCAGTTTAGGTTAGCGAAACGTTTCGAAGCCGATCACAATTCTGCTACGTCATGATGGTTTTCTGAACACGCCTCAGATTAAACTCACCTCAGCGAAACGTTTCGCTAGTGGAGCAAAAAAATGAAGAAAGGCACCGTACTTAACGCAGATATCTCATCGGTTATTTCCCGGCTTGGGCATACCGATACGCTGGTGGTTTGCGATGCAGGCTTACCGGTTCCCCGTAGCACAACCCGTATTGATATGGCATTAACGCAGGGTGTGCCCTCGTTTATGCAGGTACTGGAAGTGGTGACGGCGGAGATGCAGGTTGAGGCGGCCATTCTCGCGACGGAGATTAAACAAAATAATCCGCAACTCCACGAAACGTTGCTCAGCCACATTGAGCAACTGCAACAACACCAGGGAAACACCATAGAAATTCGTTACACAACGCACGAACAGTTCAAACAACAAACCGCAGACAGTCAGGCGGTGATTCGCAGCGGGGAGTGTTCCCCGTATGCGAATATCATTCTCTGTGCTGGCGTCACCTTCTGAGGCCATCATGGACGCATTATTGCAACTCAAAGGGATCGATAAGTCGTTCCCGGGCGTAAAAGCCCTCTCCGGCGCGGCGCTAAATGTTTACGCCGGACGCGTGATGGCGCTGGTGGGTGAAAACGGCGCCGGCAAATCCACCATGATGAAAGTGCTTACCGGTATCTATCAACGCGATGCCGGTTCGCTGCTGTGGCTGAGCCAGGAGACGACCTTTACGGGTCCTAAATCCTCGCAGGAAGCCGGTATCGGCATTATCCACCAGGAGCTGAACCTAATCCCGCAACTCACCATTGCGGAGAACATCTTCCTGGGCCGCGAATTTGTTAATCGCTTTGGCAAAATTGACTGGAAAACCATGTATGCCGAAGCCGATAAGCTGCTGGCGAAGCTCAACCTGCGCTTTAAGAGCGATCGGCTGGTAGGCGACCTTTCTATTGGCGATCAACAGATGGTAGAAATCGCCAAGGTGTTGAGCTTCGAGTCGAAGGTTATCGTTATGGATGAACCGACCGATGCACTCACCGATACCGAAACCGAATCCCTGTTCCGCGTTATCCGCGAGCTAAAAGCGCAGGGGCGTGGCGTGGTCTATATCTCACACCGCATGAAAGAGATCTTCGAGATTTGCGATGACGTGACTGTCTTCCGTGACGGGCAGTTTATTGCCGAACGTGAAGTGGCGACGCTCAACGAAGATACGCTGATTGAAATGATGGTGGGACGTAAGCTGGAAGATCAATATCCCCGTCTCGATGAAGCACCGGGTGCGCTGCGTCTGAAGGTGGATAATCTCTGCGGCCCTGGAGTGAGCGATGTGAGCTTTACGCTGCGTCAGGGGGAAATTCTCGGTGTGGCAGGGCTAATGGGTGCCGGGCGTACCGAACTCATGAAAGTCCTCTACGGAGCGCTGCCCCGTACCAGCGGTTACGTGACGCTTGATGGTCATGAGGTGGTCACACGTTCACCGCAGGATGGGCTGGCAAACGGCATCGTCTACATTTCTGAAGATCGTAAACGTGACGGCCTGGTGCTCGGTATGTCGGTTAAAGAGAACATGTCTTTAACCGCGCTGCGTTACTTCAGCCGTAGCGGCGGTAGCGTGAAACATAAAGACGAGCAGCAGGCGGTCAGCGATTTTATGCGCCTCTTTAATGTGAAAACGCCGTCGATGGATCAGGCGATTGGCCTGTTATCCGGTGGTAACCAGCAGAAAGTGGCCATTGCCCGCGGCCTGATGACGCGCCCGAAGGTTCTCATTCTCGATGAGCCAACCCGTGGCGTAGACGTTGGGGCGAAAAAAGAGATCTATCAGCTCATTAACCAGTTCAAGGCCGATGGCCTGAGCATCATTCTGGTCTCTTCCGAGATGCCAGAAGTATTAGGCATGAGCGATCGCATTATTGTTATGCACGAAGGGCATCTCGGCGGTGAATTCACTCGCGAGCAGGCCACCCAGGAAGTTCTGATGGCTGCCGCTGTGGGCAAGCTTAATCGCGTGAATCAGGAGTAAGAAGATGACTACCCAGGCTGTTTCTGGTCGCCGTTATTTCACTAAGGCATGGTTGATGGAACAAAAATCGCTGATTGCCCTGCTGGTGCTGATCGCGATTGTCTCTACCATGAGCCCGAACTTTTTTACCATTAATAACCTCTTTAATATCCTTCAGCAGACATCTGTGAACGCCATTATGGCGGTCGGGATGACGCTGGTGATCTTAACATCGGGGATCGACTTGTCCGTCGGTTCTCTGCTGGCGCTAACCGGTGCCATCGCTGCGTCGATTGTTGGCGTTGAAGTTAATGCGCTGGTGGCCGTGGCCGCTGCACTGGCTGCCGGCGCGGCAATTGGTGCGGTAACCGGTGTGATTGTGGCCAAAGGCCGCGTTCAGGCGTTTATCGCCACGCTGGTTATGATGCTGCTGCTGCGTGGTGTCACCATGGTTTATACCAATGGTAGTCCGGTAAATACCGGTTTTACCGACAACGCCGATCTGTTTGGCTGGTTTGGTATTGGCCGTCCGCTGGGCATTCCTACCCCGGTCTGGATCATGGGGTTTGTCTTCCTGGCAGCGTGGTACATGCTGCACCATACCCGCCTGGGCCGTTATATCTATGCCCTGGGGGGTAACGAAGCGGCAACGCGCCTGTCCGGTATCAGCGTTAATAAAGTCAAAATTATCGTTTACTCTCTGTCCGGCCTGCTGGCGTCTTTGGCAGGTATTATCGAAGTGGCGCGTCTCTCCTCGGCACAGCCGACGGCGGGTACGGGCTATGAGCTGGATGCCATTGCGGCAGTCGTGCTGGGCGGTACCAGCCTCGCGGGTGGTAAAGGTCGTATTGTTGGGACCCTGATCGGCGCATTGATCCTCGGTTTCCTGAATAATGGTTTGAATTTGCTAGGTGTTTCCTCCTATTACCAGATGATCGTTAAAGCAGTGGTGATTTTGCTGGCGGTACTGGTAGACAACAAAAAACAGTAACTGACGACACTACAGGACATCTCTGATATGAACATGAAAAAACTGGCTACCCTGGTTTCTGCTGTAGCACTGAGCGCAACCGTGAGTGCGAACGCAATGGCGAAAGACACCATCGCGCTGGTCATCTCTACGCTGAATAACCCGTTCTTCGTCTCCCTGAAGGATGGCGCACAGAAAGAAGCAGACAAACTGGGCTATAACCTGGTGGTTCTGGACTCCCAGAATAACCCGGCGAAAGAGCTGGCTAACGTTCAGGACTTGACCGTTCGCGGTACTAAAATTCTGCTGATCAACCCAACCGATTCCGACGCGGTAGGTAACGCCGTGAAGATGGCTAACCAGGCTAACATCCCGGTCATTACCCTTGACCGTCAGGCAAGCAAAGGTGAAGTGGTAAGCCATATCGCCTCTGACAACGTGCTGGGTGGCAAGATTGCCGGTGACTACATCGCGAAGAAAGCGGGTGAAGGCGCGAAAGTGATCGAACTGCAGGGTATCGCCGGTACCTCTGCTGCCCGTGAGCGTGGTGAAGGCTTCCAGCAGGCCGTTGCTGCCCACAAATTTAACGTCCTGGCGAGCCAGCCCGCTGACTTCGACCGCACTAAGGGTCTGAACGTCATGCAGAACCTGCTGACCGCGCATCCGGATGTTAAAGCGGTATTTGCTCAGAACGATGAAATGGCACTGGGCGCGCTGCGTGCATTGCAGACCGCAGGTAAATCAGATGTGATGGTGGTTGGATTTGACGGCACGCCTGATGGTGAAAAAGCGGTAAATGATGGCAAACTGGCTGCGACCATTGCTCAGCTGCCTGAGCAGATCGGCGTTACTGGCGTGCAGACTGCTGACAAAGTGCTGAAGGGCGAAAAAGTTCAGGCCAAATATCCCGTTGACCTGAAACTGGTCATCAAGCAGTAATATGCAGCTCAGGCAGTAACAGGCTGCCTGAAGGACAACATATAAAGAAAAGTGTGGCATACGCCACCGGGTCACCCCGGTGGCGCTCTCAGATGGACACTCAATTATGAAAACCGCAGGTAAGCTCGTCGTCCTTGGCAGTATTAATGCCGATCACATTCTTAACCTTGATTCATTCCCCTCCCCAGGCGAAACCGTAACCGGTAACCAGTATCAGGTTGCATTTGGTGGTAAAGGTGCCAATCAGGCCGTTGCCGCCGGGCGCAGCGGTGCCAGCATTGCGTTTATTGCCTGTACGGGCGATGACGATACTGGCGAGCGCGTTTGTCAGCAGCTGCAACGCGACAATATCGATATTACGCCGATCAGCGTGGTCAAAGGCGAGTCTACCGGGGTGGCGTTAATTTTCGTCAACGGCGAAGGTGAGAATGTTATCGGTATTCATGCGGGCGCAAACGCCCAACTGACCACCGAAAGGGTGGAGGCGCAGCGTGACATTATTGCAGGCGCTCAGGCTCTGCTTATGCAGCTGGAGTCGCCGGTTGAAAGCGTACTTGAAGCCGCGAAAATTGCGCATGAAAATCATACCACTGTCGTACTTAATCCTGCGCCGGCCCGTGTATTATCAGACGAGCTACTGGCGCTGGTGGATATCATCACTCCTAACGAAACCGAAGCGGAAAAGCTGACGGGTATTCGCGTTGAAAATGACGACGACGCGGCGCATGCGGCAAAGGCGTTACATGATAAAGGCATCGAAACCGTTATCATCACGCTTGGCAGTCGCGGCGTGTGGGCCAGCGTCAAGGGGGAAGGTCGTCGCGTGGCTGGATTCCGCGTGAAAGCGATCGATACCATTGCCGCGGGCGATACCTTTAACGGCGCGCTGGTGACCGCGCTGCTGGAAGGCTCATCTCTGGACGATGCCATCCGCTTTGCACATGCCGCTGCCGCAATTGCGGTAACCCGTAAAGGTGCTCAGCCTTCCGTTCCGTGGCGTAACGAGATTGATGACTTCTTAAGTCAACAGGGGTAATGCTTGGCTACAATGAAAGATGTCGCCCGCATGGCGGGCGTTTCTACTTCCACTGTCTCCCACGTTATCAATAAGGATCGTTTCGTCAGTGAGGCGATCAGGGAGAAAGTTAAAGCTGCAGTCAAAGAACTCAACTATGCGCCTTCGGCGCTGGCGCGCAGTCTTAAGCTCAACCAGACGCGCACCATCGGTATGCTTATTACCGCCAGTACCAACCCCTTTTATTCGGAACTTGTTCGCGGCGTAGAGCGCAGCTGCTTTGAACGGGGCTATAGCCTCGTGCTGTGTAATACCGAAGGTGACGAGCAACGTATGAACAGTAATCTGGAAACGCTGATGCAGAAACGCGTCGATGGGTTACTGCTGCTATGCACCGAAACGCATCAGCCGTCGAAGGAGATTATCCAACGCTACCCTTCCGTTCCGACGGTAATGATGGACTGGGCGCCGTTCGACGGCACCAGCGATCTGATTCAGGATAACTCCCTGCTGGGGGGCGACATGGCGACCCAGCATCTTATCGATAAAGGCCATACCCGCATCGCCTGCATTACCGGGCCGCTGGATAAAACGCCGGCACGCCTGCGCCTGGAGGGTTTTCTGGTCGCCATGGCGCGCGCAGGTTTACCCGTCCCGGATGGCTATCAAATTACCGGCGATTTTGAGTTCAGCGGGGGTTACGAGGCGATGCAGACGCTGCTGCAAAAAGCAGAGCGGCCGCAGGCAGTATTTATTGGCAACGATGCTATGGCGGTTGGGGCTTATCAGGCGTTATATCAGGCGGGACTTCGCGTGCCGGACGACATCGCCATTGTGGGTTACGACGACATCGAACTGGCGCGCTATATGACACCGCCGCTCACTACCATTCATCAACCTAAAGATGAACTGGGAGAGCTGGCCATTGACGTGCTGATCCATCGAATGGCGCAACCCGCGCTGCAGCAACAGCGGCTGCAGCTTACTCCTGTTCTGATGGAACGGGGGTCGGTTTAGGTTTGTGACGCTCTTTAATCATGTTGCTGCCATCTTTCGGCTTCAACAACATAAAGACCAGCGCCGAGACCACCGTTAATGCTCCCATCGTTAAAAAGGTATAGTGGAATTGCTCGACGGTATTAGAACCGTCGAAACCTTCATAGAACCGCAGAACTGCCGCACTAACCGCAACGCCCAGACTGATTGAGAGTTGCTGCGCCACGGCCAGCACGCTGTTACCGCTGCTGGCGTTTTCATCGGTGAGGTCCGCGAGGGTGATAGTATTCATCGAGGTAAACTGCGTCGACATCGCCATCCCCAATACAAACAATGGCAAGATCAGCATCCACACCGGCAGCGCCGCAGACTGCAGTGAAAATTGCGCAATCATCACGCCAATGAAGATGGTGACGCCTACCAGGGTTTTACGGTAACCCAACCGGCGCAGTACTTGCGTCACACCTGACTTAGCCAGAATCGATCCCACTGCCGTAGGGGCCATCATGCAGCCCGCGATAAGCGCCGGGTATCCAAAACCTACCTGCAGCATCAACGGCATCAGGAACGGCACACAACCGGTACCGAGACGTGAAGCGATATTGCCGGCAATGCCGACTGAAAAGGTACGGGTGTTGAACAGAGAGAGTGATATGAGCGGTGTGGGATGACGACGCGCGTGACGTATATAAAGAAGAAAAAGCACAACCCCACTGAAGATGACCGACAGCGCTAACCCGCTGGCGACAATCTTTTCGCCAAAAAGCTCCATTCCGCTCGAGAAGAGCACAAGGCTCAGGCCAAACAGGAAGAAACCGCGCATATCAAACTTCCGCCGCGGCGTGGTGAAGTTGGGCATGCACTTACGGGCGTAAAGGAGCCCGGCAATTCCGATAGGAATGTTAATCAAGAATATCCAGTGCCAGCTCGCCCAGGTCACAAACACGCCGCCCAGCACCGGGCCCAGTATCGGCCCAACCAGCCCTGGCATCGTCACGAAATTCAGTACCGGCAACAATTCACTGCGTGGATAGGCCCGTAAGAGTGCCAGACGCGCGACAGGCATCATCATCGCCCCGCCAACGCCCTGAAGCACACGGAAGATAACCAGTTCAGTTAACGATCCTGAGAGCGCGCAGGCCAGCGATCCCAGTGTGAACAGCGATACCGCCACCATAAAGACACGCTGCGTACCGAAACGGTCGGCTAGCCAGCCGCTAACCGGGATCAACATCGCGACCGTCAGGGTATAACTGATAATGGCTGACTGCATCGCCAGTGGAGAGCGATTCAGACTTTCGGCAATGGCGGGAAGCGCGGTATTAAGGATGGTGGCATCGAGCGCCTGCATAAAGAAGGCCATCGCCGCTATCCACGGCAGGCCGGCCATACTGCGCGCTTTTTTAATGGTCATTCATTGTCCTCTACCTGGCTGGTGCGGCAAGTAATGCCTGACTGGCGCTCATGGCTCGTGGCCCATCACTCTCGAGAATGGCGTCGACAATGGCCTGGTGTAAATCCAGCTTCACCACTTCATCCTGGGTTATAGAAGTGAAATAGGTGTGATAGATCGAATGGAACAGCGAAGCGAACGAGGTCAGGAAGGGGTTGCCGCTCATCTCGTAGACATGTTCATGCCAGGCCATATCCACTTCAATCCAGCGTTCACGATTAAACTTCCTCTTCAGTTCCAGCATCTCTGCCATCAATGTATTCAGACGTGCTTTCTGCTCTGCCGTTCCCTGCGTTGCGGCCAGCAAGCAAGCCTGAGGCTCCAGGCTGCTGCGCATAACAAGGAAGTACTCAATAACCTGATTAAAGTTTTGTTCGGTCATCCACCAGGAGAGCAATTCCTGATCGAGGAAGTTCCAGTTACTTTGCGGCAATACGCGCGTACCGATACGCGGGCGAGGTAATACCATGCCCTTTGCGGTTAATGTCTTTACGGCTTCCCGAACGGCGGTACGACTAACACCAAACTGTTCACCGAGCTCCAGTTCCCCCGGGAGAATCGTTCCTGGCGCATAGACACCCGTCAAAATTCGCTGGGCTAGCTTCTCTGCCAGCATATAAGAGAGGTTTTTTTGGGCCGCCAGCTGCTGTGCGCTTAATGGCATAACGCATATTCCTTAATTTCTCATGCTATTGAGTATGCCATCAGCAGTGTGATTATGGTGGCAAAAACAGCAAATAGCGCAATTACTGGCGTTGGAATGGTCAATCTGGTGAAAAAAAACACGGTCAGAAACTTTTTTCAAATTTACTCTTGTCACCGCCGAAGAACTCCCTATAATGCGCCTCCACTGACACGGAACAACGGCTTACAGGCCGCCGGGTTAGCGGGGTTCAGAGATGAACGCCAGCAGAGAAAAGCGAAAATAAACGCTTGACTCTGAAAGAGGAAAGAGTAATATACGCCACTTCGCAACGGTGAGCTGAAAGCCGCGTTGCACTGCTCTTTAACAATTTATCAGAC